>DASRSD010000107.1 GCA_035656635.1 Pirellulales bacterium | reverse complement strand
CGAGTCCTGTACCGCCCATTAACGCCTGCCAATCACGTCGATTCCGTAGTCGCCGGCCAATCGCCCTACCAACTGGCGTCAGAGCTCTTCCGGAACGGATGACGAAACAGGAATTGGGGCTGGGCGCGGGCGCAAATAACTCTCGATTTGTTCAGGAAAAATCGTTATTTCCCGAAGTCGTGTACGGACCTGTCTTGTGCGATATCCTTCGCCGTTTTGGGGGGCATGGAAATTGCGACGCCTTCTTGATAGGTGCGAATCTCCCCAGGTTTTGCTAGCGGGAAATCATTCGGACGGCTTGCGGGCGGTCATCGTGGCTGTCTTTCATCCACCCGATCGCGCAGCAATCGCACTCCCCTCGAAAATTACAAAACGTAGTTTATCAATTAGGGGGATTCTAACGTTACGGGTTGCCGCAGGCCGCGAGTCAGGATCGGCGGGAATTCGTTTTCCGCCGACAGTGATCTCCAATTGATTAGAAGCGCATGCGCAGCTGGCGCGCACCGATGATTTTGCGCGCCACCGCGAGCTGCGTGATCACTTTTGTCAGGAACTATTTTCGAGAAGGGGCAGTGCAATGGACAAAATCTTCCATGATCATTCCGCCGTTGTGCAAGAAAAACCGAACAAGTTGCCGCCGGAACGGGTGGTGAATTTCATACGCCGCGTGATCCGCGGCGAAAAATTCTTTGAGGGCTCGGAACGCCGCTCGAATTTGCGGTATCCGGTGACCATGCCGGTCCGGGCGACGCCGCTCGACGATCAATATCATCCCGATGGCGAAGCGTTCTTGGGCGTGACGCGCGATATTTCCGTGGGCGGTTTGTGCATGTATCACCTGGAGCCGGTCGAAGCAAGTTTTTTGCGGCTGGAGATGACCGGCAACAGCGGCAAAGGGGAACATTTGCGCGTCGTGCTAAAAGTAGTGCGTTGTCGCCAGACAGGACCGCTATACGAAATTGCCGGAAGTTTTATAGGTTATGCATAAGCGCGCAGCAGGCTGCCAGCCTGACGCGCCGGAGACCAGAATTCCGGTAGTGATGCACTTTGCTTCCGCAGGGTGGCTGGGGGTCGACCGAAGGGAGCCCCCCAGCAGGCAGCATTCCGGGGGCTCGGCGGCACTCGACCCCGGCCACCCAATGCAGTTCACTTCAAAATGCATCACAACCAGAATTCCCTCATCAATTGATCCTGAATTTGGGCTGGTGTTCCACGGCATAGAATTCGCACCCCCCTACGGATGCCAGACGGGCCGGGGAAAGGGTGGTGCGGCCATGGCGGAATACCGAGTTGTTTGCGCCAAGCGGGAGCCATGTCACAGTGCGGCGGGGCGGTTTCATGTGAACCTGGTAGGTTCCGGAACGGCATCCTATCACACGCGAATTTGGACGGCGGCCGAAGTCTGTGATGCAATTGACCAAGGCGATCGCTTCTACATTCAATCGCGCGAGACTGGCCAAAAAATTGAGCTGTCTTGCGGAATCTGTCCCGGCTGCAACGAAGCCTTCTTGCTGACAACACCCGCCGGGCAACCCTTGGAACTGGATGTGTTTGGGCTGCCGGAACTGCGCGAGTAATCCCCGCGCACCCAAATCGCATTTCACTCCCCTTGCGATTTTGCCGTGGCTGCACAGAATCGTAATCGCAAATGAACAGCGCCTCGGGAATACGGTCAGCAAACAAGTGACCGGCCAGGCATTCAGCAGGCGAGCTGAAAGCGACGATTCTGAACGCCTGGCTCGTTGGCTGAAGTGTGGTCAGCAATTTTGGCGACGAGACCGGACGTCAAGCCCGCCATGAAAAAGATCAAGAGATTTAAGCCGTCAATGATGCTCGTGTCATGGAACATGGCGTTGGGCAGGTACACTCCCATAATCACCATAAAGACGAGCCCGACTTGTCGGAAGACTAACGGGGCAGATGGATTGGTCCACAGCTTCCGAGCATTGGAAATCCACAAGATCAGCAGCAAGGCGAACAAGCTCGTGCCGGCCAATCCGGTGTCCGTTAACAGTGCCAGGAATGCATTGTGCTGCACGTAGGGTCTCGATTTATCCAGCGGCAGCTCGCTGGATCGATCCGCTAAATACGGCAGCCTTTCACGATCGTATTGACCGAAGCCGAAGCCTAGCAGCGGGCGATCTTGAAACATGTTCCATGCGACGTTCGCCAGAATGGGTCGCAATTCCGCGGACTCAGCCGCTGCAGCAGCGCCCAGGTTCTCATCACGCTTGATGTTCCAGATGCTGTCGGTTTTCATCATGAATACGGCCGCCAGCAGCACGGAGCCAACTCCGAACAGCAAAAAGCGCCACGGACGGGGCGTGATCAGGGCCAAGAAAATGGCGCTCGCCAGCGCACCGCCTAACCACACGCTTCGAGTGAGCGTCGCCAGGAATGCCGCGCCCGCGATGGATGAAAACAACAGTAACGACAATTGCCCAAAACGGCCCAGGCGCGGCCAAAGCATCAGTGCGGCCGCAATTGCCGTGGCAAGGTAAATTCCCATGGCGACGGGGTTGAGGAATGGTCCTCGAACGCGACCAAAATATTGATGCTTGGGCGAGGCAATATATTGAGGAAACACCAGCGACCATTGGCCTAGAGCCTCCAGCAGGCCCGTCACAGTCAGATAAGCGCCGAACAATGCCAAGGCGATAAAGATTCCCCGAATGTTTTGTTCGCTCAAGGGGGATTGGCGGGCAATCCAATAGATCGATCCCGGAATGATCCAGTAGATCACCAGGTGCGTGAGCGGCTCCCCTTTTTCAAAACTCCAGTCGTGGGTGAAGGTACTGAAGGTTAGAACCACAAGCAGCGCGAATAAAACACAATCCGCGCGAATCAACGGCTTGGGTTCGGTAGCACCGAATCGTTTACGCAGCCCGTAGGCGACAAACAACAACACCAGAAGCGCACGGTCCACGGTGACCGGAATTCCACCATCATTATGCCAAAACCAATAACCGAACACGTTGGCAATCAGGATGAGACCCAGGCAACCACCCACCAAAGAGCCGCGCAGAATGAACCAGGTGGCCCAAACCAATCCACAGACACCGGCGATGATAATCAAGAATTCCATCAAGCCTGGCGGTACAGGGTTTAAGCTACGGACGCCACCGAGCCATTGAGCGCTACGATGGGGACGGTTGGAGCTGACACGCGCGCTGAACTGGCACGAGGGATAAAATGACGTTCAATCAGACGGTGGAATAAGTAGGCTACCGCCAACGACAAACAGATGATTAAGGGCAAGATGCCCAACAAGGTAACGGCATTGCCGCGGATGCCCGCACTAAACAACGCGAAGCTGATTCCCTTGGCGATCAGCGGGTGGCACAAATAAACGCTGTAGCTCATGCCGCCAACTCGCCGGAAGGGACGTAACAGAGCCGCTTTCTGCAAGCGTTTGTCGTAGGGATACAGGAAGGACATTGCCAGTGCAAAAGTGTACGCCACGAACCGTTCGGTGTCATGATTCGGGTAAAACTCCAATAAATGGCTTGGATTGCGCAGCGACACGATGATGCCTAAAACGAGCGCGGCGTGAATCCAACGAATCTGGGCCGGTGTTGCCCGATTCACGCGATAGTACAGAAGAATTCCCGCGGCGATTTGGAACCAACCACCATCGAAGAGCGAACCTTTTACTTCCCAGCCAGCCCTCCAAGTGATGGTCTTCCCCACAAGGATGATGACGGTCACTACCACCGCGGCCGTGAAGATGCGGCGCGAAGCGAATAACAAAATCAAAGCCGCTACGACGTAAAACTGTTCCTCATAACACAGCGTCCAGGTGTTGGGCAACAAATGCGTGGCGTTGCCGCCGAATACCGTGTGCCGCCACGATTCCGTCAGCGTAAGATTGCCCAGCCATTCCCAGACGCTCATTTTGTCTGGATTGGGAACGGTGAAAATACCGTCATGAACCAGCCCGGGCCAGCGTGCGTTCAAAGCTAAGATGATGACCGCGGACAACCCGATCGCCGTCCAATACGGTGGATAGATGCGCCAAAATCGGCGCTTGGCGAATTCCACAACGCCTTTGTCCCGCCGCGCATGCAGCGTGGCCATGATGCAGTATCCACTAATCACAAAGAAAATCGGCACGCCAATCCACGCTCGGGCGGCAAGCCATATTCCCAGTGAATCCAGGCTGTTTACGCTTCCGGATTGCCCCACGAAGTAATATCGTGCTTGTTGCATCGTGGTGTGAAACACAACCAGCATTAAGCAACACAGGCCGCGCCACATATCCAGTGATTCGTAACGGCGCGATTTAATGCGATTCACTGTGCCAGTGACCGGAGGCAGCGGGACGGTGGTTGGGTCATTGGCTGGCGCGCATCGTTCAACGGTAAAGCAGGCGGACATCGTGCAATTCCTGGTGCTGGAGCCGAATCGGTCGCAGAATCTTGTGAGACGTCGCAAAGTCAATGCCGGGAAGCCAAGCGTCGTCCAATTCGCACCAGCACGAGCACCGTAAATGGTTTGCCAGTTGTGAGATATGCGAGCGAGTTCTCAGCCACTTTGGCAGAAAACGATCGACCCAGCATGTTGACTAAATGCAACCGCTTGTTTCCGGAATCGCCGAAATGCACAGCGGCGGTTTCGATAATCTTCCGCTCAGCCTACAAACACTATTGGATTTGCAGGCCTAGGCTGCCAGCGGCCCAATCGCCACGGCGTTTCTTAAATTAAGCGGCGTCGGCTTTTGTACGATGTGGCCGGTTTGCCGCAGCTAGGGGCATAATTCCCCGCGGCAGCAATGGCGCTCCGCCCCTTGCGATTTCGCAGCGGCTCAATGAAAATTGGCTGGCAGGAAGCAAGCCGTGGTTATGCTTCCAGTCCGTCGTTTTCATTCAATATGATCATTGCGCCCGGCGCGCAGGAGGGAGTGGTTTATGTGGCGGAATTTACTGGTGCTCTTGTCGTTGGCCATTTTGGTCGGCTGCTCGGACGAGGCTGCCGGTCCCGGCGGACAAGGAGCATCGGTAGCCATGGGGGGAAACGGAAAAAAATATCAAATTGCCGTAGTGCCGAAGGCCGCCACCCACGAGTTTTGGAAATCGGTTCACGCGGGAGCGGAAGATGCGGCCAGCGAATTAGGCAACGTCGAAATCATTTGGAAAGCGCCGGCAGAAGATGACAATCGAAACCAGCAAATCGATTTGGTGGAAAATTTCGTGACCCGCGGCGTCAATGGCATCTGCCTGGCCCCGATCGATTCTCAAGCGTTGGTGAATGTGGCCAAAGACGTGAAAGCGGCCAACATTCCCTTGGTCATTTTCGACAGCGGCTTGAACGATCCCAGCCTGTACGTCAGTTATGTGGCCACCGACAACGAGAACGGCGGCCGGCTGGCGGCTCGCGAAATGGGAAGGCAGCTGAATGGCAAAGGCAATGTCCTTTTGCTCCGCTACAGCTCGGGAAGCGAAAGCACGGAAAACCGGGAGCGCGGCTTTTTGGAAACCATTAAGAAGGAGTTTCCGGACATCAAAATTTTGTCGTCCGATCAATATGCCGGAACGTCGGAACAAACCGCGCTCGATAAAAGCCAGCAGCTCTTGCTGAAATACGGCAAAGAGGTCAATGGCATTTTTGCCGTCAACGAAAGCAGCGCCGCCGGCATGTTGCAGGCGCTAAAAGAAGCTGGCTTAACCGGAAAGGTCGTGTATTTAGGCTTCGATTCCAGCAACCGCATTGTCAAAGCCTTGCGCGATGGCGACATGCAAGGCGTCGTTCTACAAGATCCGGTGAACATGGGGTACCAGGCCGTGAAGGCGATCGTTGCGCAACTGACCGGGCAACCGGTCGAAAAGCGCGTTTCGACGGGGGAAGCAGTGGCTACGAAGGAAAACATGGACAACCCGCACATGCACAAGTTGTTGAACCCCGAACAGTTCTAGCAAAAATCGATTGCGGATTTAGGAATTAGGCTTTGCCGGGGCGAATGTTGCGCAACGGCGGAAATTCTCAATCGAAAATCCCCCATCGGCTTTGCTTCGCTTCTCACTTTTCTTCCACCAATCGTCGTAATGTCGCCTGGGCCTGCCACCGTTCTGAAAATGGCGAACGTCTCCAAGCGTTTCGGCGCCACGCAAGCTTTGCGAAGTGTGAATTTGGAAGCGCGCTCCGGCGAAGTGCTGGCCCTGATCGGTGAAAATGGGGCCGGCAAAAGCACGCTGATGAAAGTTCTCAGCGGCGCGCACTTGCCCGATGAAGGAAGCATGACGCTGCTCGATCGGCCTTATGCTCCCCGAGGTCCGCATCAAGCCCGGCTAACCGGCGTGGCCATGATTTACCAGGAGCTGAACCTGGCGCCGCAGCTGAGCGTGGAAGACAACATTTTACTGGGCCAGGAGCGCCGCCGCCTCGGCTTGCTCGATCGCCGCCTGGGAAGGAAAATCGCCCGCGAGGCGCTGGCCCGGCTGGGGCATGCCCAACTCGATCCGCAAACTCCGGTCGATCGGCTTTCGGTCGGTATGCAACAGGTTGTGGAAATTGCGCGGGCGCTGGCTTCGCAAGCCAAAGTGATTATCTTCGACGAGCCGACCAGCTCCTTAACGCGGCAAGACGTGCAGCAATTGTTTAACACCATTCGCAGTTTGCGCGGCGCGGGCTTGGCAATTGTGTACATTAGCCATTTCCTGGAGGAAATTCGCCAAATTTGCGATCGCTTTGCCGTGCTGCGCGATGGGGCTTCCGTGGGCACGGGAGAAGTTGCCGGCACGACCGATGCTCAAATTGTCTCGCTGATGGTCGGACGCAGCGTCGCCGATTTATTCCCGCAAGTGCCGCACCAGCCGGGTGAACCGATTTTGTCTCTCGACGGCCTGAGCGGCCGCCGCATTCCGCGGAATGTTTCGTTGCAACTGCGCCGCGGCGAAATTTTGGGAATTGCCGGCCTGGTAGGCGCGGGCCGCACGGAATTGCTGCGCACGTTGTTCGCGCTGGATCCGGTTCGCTCGGGCAAAGTGCGTATCGGCGCATTCACGCCAGCAGCGACGCCCCGGGCGCGCATTCAGGCGGGGCTGGGCATGGTGAGCGAAGATCGCAAAGGGGAAGGATTGGCTCAAAGCCGCTCGGTGGCCGATAATCTCACTTACAGTCGGCTGTCTCCCTACAGCCGATGGGGTTGGCTTAACCTCCGCCGCCGCGATGCCGTGGTAAGCGATTGGATTACCCGCATGCAAATTAAAACTCGCGGGCCAGATCAAGCCATCGCCGAGCTTTCCGGCGGCACACAGCAAAAAGTGGCGATTGCCCGCGTGCTGCATCAGCAGGCCGACGTGCTGCTGTTGGACGAGCCCACCCGCGGCATTGACGTGGGCACAAAAGCCGAAATATATCGGCTGATCGGTGAAGCGGCGGCGGCGGGAAAGGCGGTGATTTTCGTCAGTTCGTATTTGCCGGAGCTGATGGCCACCTGCGACTCCATCGGCGTGATGTCGCGTGGCCGGCTGCGCGAAATTCGCCCTGTCAGCCAGTGGACCGAAGAAGCCGTGTTGACCTGCGCCATTGGAGAAGAGGAACCTGTAACCACATGAGCCAACCCACGCCCAAATTGAACGATTCCAGGGTCAGAATTGCGGCCGCTTCCCGGCGCCGCTGGTATCACGGGCTGTTGGCCTTGGTGCGGGCGCTGGCGGCGGTGGCCTGCGTCATCGCGCTGTTTGCCTTGGTCGACGTGGCCTTGCACGGCAAGGACGCCACGTTTTGGACGAAGCAAAATCTGCAAACCATTTCCGTGCAGAATGCGTTTGTGGCAATTTGCTCGCTGGGCATGTTGCTAATTATGATCGCCGGCGGCATCGATCTTTCTGCCGGCGTGGCGCTGGCTTTGTGCGCCACCGTGGTGGCTTGGGGCATGCGCGAAGACGTGGGGTTTTTAATCGCCCATGGCGAAAATGTGGCCTGGGCGGCGCGAAATTTGAAAACCGCCGACGATGCATTAAAAACGGCGCAGCGGAAAAACGATGCGGCCCAAGTAGCGGCCGCTCAAGCGCAACTCGACCATCGCCGCAGCCAAGTGGCGGAGTTGTTGCAAATTAAGGTCGATCAATTGCAGCAGCAGCTTTCCGGCGCCGACGAATCGCAACGAGCGGAATTGGACAAGCAACTTGCTGAAGCGAAAGCGGCTTTGGCAAGCATCAACGATGCAAACGCGCCGGTCGAAGCTGATCCCGCTTGGCTAAACGTGCTGCCTAACGCGGCCGGTTCTTCCTGGCTGGCGCTCTTGATGGGCCTAGGATGCGGAATGCTGTGCGGCCTGCTGAACGGCATTTTGGTTGTGGTCTTACGCGTGGTCCCATTCATCGCCACCTTAGGCACCATGACCATTTACTTAGGGCTGGCCAAGCTGGTAGCCGACGAAACCGCCGTGCGGCCCAGCACGGCCCAAGTTCCGCAGTGGCTGGGTGAACTTTCCGCGGTCCGGCCCGATCCTGCCTGGCTGCAAGTTTCCAAAGGGGTGTGGTTGGCGCTAATTTTGGCCGCGATCATGGCGTGCATTTTGCGCTACACGGTATTCGGGCGGTATGTGTTCGCGCTGGGTTCCAACGAATCGACTGCCCGGCTGTGCGGCATTAACGTGCCGCTGGTGAAAATTGCCGTGTATACCATTGCCGGGCTGCTGGTGGGCATTGCATCGATTTGCTTCTTCGTGCGTTTGAACTCGGGCAATCCGACGTCGGGAACAGGCTTGGAGCTGAAATTTATTGCAGCCGTGGTAATTGGCGGCGGCAGTTTGAACGGAGGCCGCGGTTCCGTGCTGGGAACGCTGGCTGGAACGGCCATCATGGGCGTAATCGCCAGCGGCTGCACGCTATTGGATTTGCGCAATCCGGTGCAAGACATTATTTTGGGCGTGATTATCGTGGCGGCGGTGACAATCGATCAACTCCGGCACCGCTCGGCTTAATATTCGTCCCTCACTCCATTTTGCCGATCGCCGTTTGCACCAACTCGGCAATGTTCGGCAATTGGCGGAGATCGGCAGCCAAGCTCGGATGCACGAAAATTCGCACCCGTTTCACGTAATCGTCGAACTGGCTCGTCGTCAGGGTTTGCACCACCGGCGACACTTCCGCCAGCGGACGGTAGCGCCGCTCCTTGGCGAAGTAGATTTCAACGTGAAACTCAATTTCGGGCTTCATCGGCGGGGCATCGAACAACACTTCATGCGGCGCAATTCGCCGGCCCAGGGCCGTGCTCGCCGCCGCCGCAAATTGCTCTGTGCATTGCGCCAGCCACGGATACGGCCGCCGCGCCAATTGGTCGTACAGGCGGCGTTCCTGGAAATAGCTATATTGCGCCAACCGCTTGTACAGCCGGCGGGCGGAGCCGAACAAGCTGTCTAATAATTCCCCTCCCGGGCCGCCGCTTCCCACGCGTTGCAGCTCTTCAATCAGGCGCACGTCGGTGAGACGAAATAGGGCATCTAAATCGAGCATGCCGTGCAACAGGAAAAAGGCCCGTTGGAACATGGCCGTGGCCGACCGCACCGCATGATGCCAGTACACTTCGCTGAACATAATGTAGCGGGCGAAAATGAGCATTTCGGCCGCGGTTTTGCCTTTATCGGTGAGCGCCAGCCCGTCACCGGCCTCGTTCAAGCATAAGCTGGCAATCAGCCGCTGCTGGTCGAAGTGCCGGCCATAAGGCACGCCGGCGTGTAGGCTGTCGCGCTGCAGATAATCCATTTTGTCAATGTCGATAGGGCCCGACAGCAGGCTCGTCAAAATGCGCGAGCGCTGATCGCGCGGCTTTTCCGACAGCAAGGCGACAATGTCGCGCGGGTTAATATTCCACTCGTCGCGCAGCACGTCGGCAATTTCCCCTTCGAGCAAAAAACTGTTGGCGAACATTTCGTGGTGCGGCACGCTGGGTAATCGCAAGTCTTCAATCAAGTGGCAAAACGGCCAATGCCCCAAATCGTGCAACAGCGCCGCCACCAGGAACAATTCGGCATCCATGGGAGAAATGGCGGCGGTAAAGCGCTCGTCGTACGACAACTGCTGCAAATACAACAGCGCCAACCGATACACGCCCAGCGAATGCTCGAAGCGTGTATGCCGCGCCGCCGGATATACTTGGCCGACCAATCCCACCTGGCTGACTTGCCCCAAGCGGCGAAATTCGGGCGTATCGATGAGGTGCCGCACGCGATCGGTCAGCGGCACATCCAATTCCGGCGGAATGCGCACCAGCGATCGCCGGGCAGAAAGGCCGGCCAGTTCAGGGATGTCACGGATGGATGGCACAATCGGGTAAGTGGTCAGTGGTTATAGCGCGGACAAACCCATGATTAACCGCAACAGCACGCACACGCCAAAGTACAAACAGTAATGAAAAAATCCGTTGCCCGCATCTAAATCCAAGCTTAAAACGGCGGTCGCTGTCCCAATGGCCAGCGGCGGGCAAACCAAAAACAAGATGTTCCAGCTTTCCAACGACTCGCCGCCGGGCACGAACCAATTTTTCAAGCCCCAAAGCAGCGCCCACAAAATCGCGTACACGCAGGCACAAATTGCGCCGCGAACGACCAGCTCCCGGCCCCCATAGGGCTCCAATTCCTGATCTCGCAGGAAGGTATAACCACCCCAGACCAAAGGAGGCGCCAACAACAGCGCCCCTAATGCTAATAGCAGCCCTGACGATTTAAACTCGCTGCCCCGCAATACAAAAGCCACGGCAATCGACAAAACGATCGCCACGACAATGCCGACGGCCGTCACCGGCTGCACCTGGGTTTCCACTCGAGCCAACGGCTTGAAATCTGCGAGCTTTTTTCGCTGGGATGTTCCCGGCTCTCCATCCTCTTCAGCTTCCGGCTCCGGGATTTTGACAATTTCTTCGACGGTCGGCACCGTAATCACCGATTGGCACTTGGGGCACTTGCCTTGCTGGCCGGCGTATTTTTCCTTCACCTGAAATCGCTTCAGGCAATTCGGGCAAACAACGACAATCGCCATAAAGCGGACGACCAATAAATAGCGCAGAAGTGTGGCAATCTTTAGTGTCGACTTCAGGTTTTAGCAAGTCAAGCAGGCGGGTGGTAGCGGGACAATTTGCCCATCGCCCGACCGTGCCAATGGGGGCAAAACCCTCGCTTTTGTTGTACGAACACACCGCTTGGGATACGATTGATAGGGTACATTTCGGCGGCGGCGTCTTTTCTGTAGATTGGCTTCGGCTAGCGCTTTTTAATTGCCGGTGCGTAAATGGCGCTCGACTTTTTTTGCCCCAACGGTCATCGCATTTCTTGTCCTGAAGATCGGGCTGGGCGAGATGCCAAGTGCCCGCGATGCGGTATTGCGCTGCGGGTGCCCAATGCCAGCGGCGCCACCGCCAAAGCGGTCGGGAATTCTACCGCGTCGACGCCAACCGCCGGCCCGGCAGCCGCCGCGATTGCCGCTGCCGGAGCCAACATGCCCCTAGCGGGTACGCCGGACGAGATCGCTTTCCTGTGTCCCAACGGACACCGCTTACACGGACCATCGCGCATGCAAGGCCAGGCCGGGCAATGCCCGCACTGCGGCGCACGATTTTTAGTGCCTGTGCTGTCCGAGATGGAGCAGGTGGAAGAAGTCGATTTAACCGACTTGCCCGACGACGACGATCCCCCGCTGCAAACCATGGAAGACGTGCCGCCGCCGGCGACCGGTCGCATCCATCCGCTGTGCAAGCTCTTACAGAAGCTCTGGGAAGAGCGCGAGCGGGGGGCCATCATCGAGTTACACCTCGAAGGAGGCACGATGCTCCTGGCCGATTGGTTCGATAGCAAAAACTCGCGACATTCGCACGGGCTGTTTGCCGCACAGGCCGCCGATGGCACTGTGACCATGACGATTGTCGCGTGGAACACGGTGCAGCGCGTGATTGTGCGCAACGTGGAGGGATTGCCCGAGGGAATGTTCGAATGACGCTGCCGCGCATAAAAGCGGCCGTCCCGAAGGACGGCCGAATTTTTTGCGCCGCAGCGCAGCTTCTGCGGTGAGTGATTAGCTGCCGTGGTTACTTGCCCGCCTTGGGCTCGCCGCCGGGGAGCTTGCCGGCTTTGATCAGATCGCCATAGGTGGGCGATTTATCGTCTTTGGGATCTGTGTGGATGTCGGCCACCTTCTTGAGTGCATCTTCAATTTTCCCTTTGTCGGTTTCACCGCGAAACTCCGGAGGGGCATCGGCCGGCTTCAGAATTTTAGCCAACTCTTTGCCGTAGGCATTGCGGTTGCTCTTTTTCTCGCCTTCGTGACACACTAAACAGCCCTTTCTCTCGCCGAGACCCTTGATTGCGTCATCCAATGCTTTTTGTTCGGGCGTGCCATCGGATTTCACGTACATGGTGTTAAAGGCCTTCATATACTGCGGGCGAGATTGCGCCGTGCCGACGTACAAGCCCAGCAGGGTGGAACCGGCCACGACAACCGCGAACAGCGTCATCACGAGCTTTTTCATGCTCAACTTCTCCTGGTGCAAAATGAAAAACCGAGGGAGGGAAATTTGCTACGACCGACAGCAACTACGAAAGCAGAGCCGCAATTGCTGCGGCCCACCGCGGCGGGAAACATTTCTCTGGCATGCGAAAATGCAATGTCGCCGGCGAATCTGCGTTCGATTCCAACGACCGGTCAATTATAAAGATATGCGACCGTCAGCTGTCAAGCAGATTCCAGCACAGATGGAGAACTTTGCGGCCTGGGCAGAACATAACGGCCCGCTATCAAGCTTGGCCTTAGGGCGAGTTCTCGTCGACCGCAGACTTAGCGGGGAGAACAGGTTCTGTCGGGGCGGCTCCTTTCGATTCGTCCCGCGGAACATTCGACGATGGAGCGATGCCCGGCGTGGAGGTATTGGGAATAATTGTGCCGGGGGCAGTGGGCGAATTCGATATTGGCGCTGCTTTCTCCGACGATTTTGCTGAATCAGCACCTTCAGGCCCATTGCCAATGGCCGTTGACGCGTGCAGCGGCGGAAAAGCTGCATGGCTGGCTTCATGCGACCAAAGCACATTCAACACCAGCGCCAAAACGACGAGCACCGCCACCGGCAACGCCCAAGGCAAATGCCGTTCCCACAGCCGGGGCGGCGTTTCCTCGGGAGACAACCACACCACGCTGCTGGTGACGGTCGCTGGAAAACCATGCCGCTGGGCGAACGCCGCCAATTCGGCCACAAGCTCCGCCGGGCTGGCAAATCGCTTCTCCGGCGCTTTGGCCAGCATGCGGTCGAGGATTCGCAATAAGTCGTCGGGCAACTCGGGCCGGAACTGCCGCGGATCGGGAGGCTCGTCTCCCTGGTGCTGCAGCAACTTTTGCAACACGGTTCCCTGAGGAAACGGCGGGCGACCGGTGAGCATGAAGTACAGCGTGCAGCCCAGCGAATAAATATCGCTGCGCACATCGGCATTGCGTGGGTCGCGGGCTTGCTCCGGCGAAATGTAATCGAACGTGCCGAGCGTTACGCCGCTGGCGGTTAGGTCGTCTCCTTCGGTCTCCACGTGATGCAGCCGGGCCAGGCCCATATCGACCAGCTTGGCTCGGCCGTCCGGGGTAATGAGCACGTTGGAAGGCTTGATGTCACGATGCACGACATCGCGGCTGCTGGCGTGCGCCAAGGCATCGGCAATTTGCAAGGTGTAGCTGACGGCTTCGGCCAGCGGCAGGGGGCCCTGCTCGTTCACTTGATCGCGAACATTGGCCCCTTCGATGAACTCGAACACAATGTAATGCCAGCCGCGATCTTCCCCCACGTAATGCACGCGGCTGATATTTTCGTGATCGAGCCGGGCCGCCGATTGGGCCTCGTTCTGAAACCGCCGCAGCATTTCTTCATCGCTCGATTGCTCCTGCGACAGCACCTTCACCGCCACGGTGCGGTTGAGCATGGTATCTAGCGCTTTGAACACCGCCCCCATGCCGCCGCCGACGTATTCCAACAGCTCGAAGTGCCCTAGGCTTTCCCCTTCCAGCAGCCGGCCCATGTCGCGCGGGTGCAGCCCGGCCAGCGGATAGTGCGCCAACACTGGCGATTTGGTAATGACCGTGGGCTGAGTTTCCAAATGCACCTGGCCTTCCAGTGGCGGCGCGGCGTCGACAGTCGAAGGCACTGACGAAGGTAGCGGCGAATCTGCCCGCGGGGGGAGCGCGGCCTTGGAGGAAGACGCAGCCGAGCTTTCCGTCGCCGGCTTCAAACGAGCGGAGGAAGAATCCGCTGGTGGAGGTGCCCCTGGTGCAGGCGGAATATAACGTCGAGTAGAACTGCGGTCGGCCATGCCCCATCACCATGAGCGATTCTGTGCTTGCAACCGCCCTCTTTATGTGTTTGCCTCGATCAGGCGGGAATCTATTTTCACTCGATGAACCGCTTTAGCACCACCGCTTTGTCGTCGTTCAGCTCCTGCCCGCGCTCGAAGCCGACGGGAATGCTGCGGTCGATCATGTAAAACGCGCGGTGCCGCTCGATTTCGCCGGTATCGGCCTTCAATTCCTGGCCCAGCTGGTAACCATCGGGATGGGCGGTATCGAAAACTTGCGGCCCGCTGGTATTGGCCGTGCCCGACCCGTTGGTGCCATACCACGGTGTCACTTCAAAATACCCGACCGTAATCCAAACCGCAAACACATTGCTGCGGGTAGTAAGCTTGTTGGTTAAGTGCCCGAGCCCCTGATACATGAAGTACGGATTTCTTGTGGCATCGATATACGCCGGCGGCGCTCCGGACGATATTTGCACATTCAGCGCCGGCTTGTTGGCCATGAGAGGAAGGACATTCTTTGTATTATCAATAGATGACGGGTCGCCCAATCCGGCCGTGCCTCCTTCGATATTGTTATCGGTGATGCTACGGCCATTAACATCCATACCGGTTCGGAACAAAGTGGCATTGGTGGGCTTGCTCAACGACAGTGCGGTGAGCGGCACCATGTTGTAACCGGCGGCGGAACGGAAGGGATTGAAAAAAATCGATGGATGAGCGCTGTCGAAGCTGTACGGAGAATTCGTCGTTAAGACGGGATAACCGCGGCGGCTGGCAACCAAATCGGTAAAGGTCGGACCTGGCGCTACGGCACCTGCCGCGTTGAGGTCGCCGCCTATGAGCGCATTCCAAACGTGGCTTTTGGGAACGGGCATGCCTGTCGTCGAATCTATACCGCCGGCAATCGTGTTGATGTTTACGCGGCCCGGATCGCGGTAATTGGAAATGGTGGAAAACGGCGGATGCAAGCCGGCGGTGCCGGCAGGTTCGCTGCCGCTGGGTAAGGAGCCAGACTCGCCCGGCGTGCCGCCATTCCAGGCAAACATGGCCGGATCGAGTACTGTGTCGGTGCCCACAAACGGCGAGGGGACGCGCAAGTATTCGAACATCAGCGATAGATTGGGCGACGTGACAGTATTCTTATCTGAGCTGAAAAAGTTCAACAGATGCCCATACGGAGCGTACCATTCTGCCCGGTCGCTGCTTTTGTATGGATTGGCGGATGTCGAAGCCAAGCTGAACTCGTGCAACAATCGGCCGGGATGGGTAGCGGGCACCATCATTAACTCGGCAATGTTGGCATACGGACGGTTATTCCAAGTGAGCCAGGGGAAAGGCTGCCGTGGATCGCCGACATGCGTTGTAAAGCTGTTCACTTCGCCCAAAGTCAGTGGTCCGAACGTTCCCGTAAGTGCTCCCTGACCGGCCGACTGCTGAAAATAACTGTTCACAAAGCCGAAGGTATGCAAACCTGCGCCAGGCGTATTATCAGCGTTGGGATTTGCGAGCGCCGCTGCGGAAGGCGCGGGGCTGGAACCGTCTTTGTAATATTTCAATTGATGCGGGAACACCATCGTGCTGGTGCTGTCGTTGGCTGCTGTTGGCGGCGGATTGTCAACTGCCTGATTTGCCGCCTCCTGCTGCAGCCAGATGTTGAAGTCGGAAGTATAAGCCGGGCTGGATCCAGTCAGTTTGCCACCACGTTGCCGAGCGGCGAAATTAACTGTGGGCGCCGTCGCATTAGGATCGTCGGGATCGGAGATGGCATTGCCGCCGGAATCAACTGGTTTCGCCTGGCCATTGAACACTGTCAAATCGATTGGCATCCAGTCGACAGTCAAATAGGGATTGTTGTAGGCGTTATAAGGCGCCAGCGGATTGGCCAGCCGTTGCAACAGCACGGTTTTGTAATTGGGATACGTTCCCGAAGGCAGCTTGTTGTTCGCTGACGGCGGCATATGTTTTGTCAGTCGGTCCTTAGTGGTATCGCTGTCCTCCGGCTGGTCGAGGAACCGTTGTCCGGTCGCGCTGGGGTCTGTTTCATTCAGCGGAGCATAGCAATCCGTGACGGCAGCCTCGTTGTCGAACTTCGGGCGCTGCACCTTAGGCTCCTGATAGTAGCTTGCGCCCGGCAAGGGCTCAGAAATGCTGATGCCGACGCCAAAAAGATTCAAAGAACTGGGATTAATGGTATCGAGCCGGGCGGCCTGCGATGTATTGCTGCTCCAGCCGCTGTCCCACGGTGTGCCTGTGGTGCCGGACAAATCTGCCGCGGCAATGATTGCTAGCGGCGGTTGGATAGAGTTGGAATCGGGGTAGTTGGAGACCGAGCTGGAATCGCTGCCGCTGAGTTTATGATCGGTAAACTGCACCCCACCATAACCGGGCTGCAGCACAATTTTCGCGCCGACTGGTTCATCGCCCGGAGCGGAATACATGCTGGTGGCATCGGTGCTGGCGTTTGTGCTCCAGCCGATGCGAGTGACTTCTCGCGGACCCACAACGGCGTACTGGCCTAAACCGAGAAAACAATTGTTGCCGCCGCCTTGCCTATAATAAATTTGATTGGCATTTACATCATATGTTCCGTTCGGTGGCGGATTTTTGGTAAACCATACGACCCGATCAATCTTGGGTGGTTTAACGCTAACGGTACCGGTACCACCCGCCGCTTTATCTTCGTGGTATACCAAGCTGGCTGGGGTATTGACGGTGTCGCCGGTATCGTACGAATAAAAGTCTGTATATTTGCTGCTTTGTGATTGCACGTCGTTGGGAGTGTCGCCGTCTGAGTCGGTTGTTTGGTTCGCATCGGGACCGGTGATCGCCAATCGCCACACCGGATATGCCGCGCTGCTGGAATCGGCCGGCGCCATTTTGCCTAAATCTAGCATCCACTGGCCGGTGCTATTGTCGTACAGATCTTTCGATTGCTGCGGCTGATTGGGACTTCCGCTCGGTTGCTGCAACTGATTGGGATTTCCAGTAGAGTACAGCTCGAAGAAGGCCGAACCTTGCGGAATGCGCACTTGATCCAACGTAGGGTCGGGATTTGTCGTGTCCTGTGTGGTAGTTCCCTTGTTGTTGTCAAATGTTGAATCTTTCACGCGACGGTCGTGAAATGCCATGGTTTCGGTCAACAGCAGCTCGGGCCGCTCGCAACCCCAGACCATGCGCCGCCATGTGTATGTCAATTGGTTGTCATCCGGACTCAAGGCGCCGGTACCATCGTCGATGATGCCGTCAACACACCACGTTCTTCCGCTCGTCGGATTAGTACTATCCTTGGTCTGCCCTGTGTTGCGGTCCGTTGCCGAAAATGGGAACATGTCATATTCGAACGGGGTCATAATGTTGTCGGGATCCATAAAATCGACCACATTGGTCGCCCATTGTGCGATCCGACGAATACCGAGTTCCTGCACATCCTGATCGGTGGGATTGAAGCGGGGATCGGAAAACCAATCGTTAGAATTCAGCGCATTGTCGTCAATCATCAATCGCGCCAGCACATACAGGTGCCGGGCGTAAAGTTGTCGGGCCAGTAGTTGATCTTTTTGATCGACCACGCCGTCGCCGTTCACGTCGATGCCGTTGACTAAATCGAGCGTCGGTGGGGCGGGCAGGTAGCCGGCTAGCGCAGGATCGAGCCAGGCCCAGGCATTCGCTTTGCCTTCGGTACTCACTTCCGATTGCGTGGGCTCGTCGACTACGCCGTTGTTGTCCCCGTCGCGGCCGTCCCCCAACGAACGATTCACGTTCATTCGCAGCCCGGCAATCAACTCCGGCGACAGCAACCGCCGAATATTGAAGTTGATTTGCGCCGTGGTCATCGACGGATTTTCTTTTTTCAACCGTGCCGTGAGCAATTCGATAATGTTGGTGGCAAATTTGCGACCGTACAGGGTGGATAGCGTAGTCCGCAAATAATCCGGCGCAATCACGCCGGGACTGGGCGGGTCCCAACTGTCGATGGTAATGGCGTGTTCGCGCACCAATGCAGCAGTGGGAGACGGACCAGAAGCCAGCGAAGCGGTGCCGGAAAGCTGCCACAGCCGTTGGGGCAAATCGACGCTGTCGATGTCGTTGGGCCGCAGCACGCGCTCCAACTCGTGCACCGTAAATGGCGCATCGAAATTGGAACCCTCGATCGATAAATTGATGTTGTAGGGGCAATTGGTGAACGCCTCGTTTGTCCAAGCGGGCTTCCAGTATATCGGCTGGCCGCGGAAATCGAGCGCTACGGCCATACGGCCCCACAAATCGCTGGGGCTGCCAAAGGCAGAAAACGGCGGCTGGCTTAAATCGTCGGTCCATTGGAAATGCTCGACCAGCGCCAGCGGATTTTTGCTGCCGGTTTGCCCGGCCTCCGCCGTGCCCACGGATTCAGAGCTTATCGATTCGTTGGAAACGCCGTAGCGGCCCGGATACGGTTGGCCGCTGACCGACCCGCCATGCAACAGGTTGCTGAGGTCCGCGGAATTGAAGCCGGCGGCGGATAAATCAATATCTGCCGGGCCATTTCCTTCGCCGCGCGGGAGTGTGACCGTGCCGGAACCGCCGGCGTATGGTCCGGTAATTTGCTGGGTGTGCGTGCCGGCGGTTTGCTCGCTGGTGCCGGCGGCGTTCAGGTTCAGCCGGCCATCCAAATCGACGCACAAAATAGCGTACAGCCGCTTGTATAGCCGGCCATCGAAAGTGGTAAGCACCGGGTCGCCCAGGTCCAACCACACGCTATCGGCCACGCCGTCGCCATCGTTATCGACATCCCAGGGGCCATTCACGGCGTCGAATGTGGGATTGCTGCCGGTGAAGTTAGGATGGTCGATGGAGTTGGGCCGTAGCATGTATTGTCGCAGCGGCGGCGGATTCGCTTGGTTCTTCCAATAGTTGATTAAATCGGGCCGGTGGAACGATGGCAGAATAGTTTGCGGCAAGCCATTAGTGTTTTGCACTATAAACGACAGGTACATGTGCTGGTAATCGGGCGCTTCGTAATCGGTGTTCGCGCCGCCGATGCCGCCGAATGGCGTTGACGAACTGTACGTGCCGCTGGCTTGGTAGAACACGGGATTGGGCAGCAAAGCAAATGGGCGGAGATTGCTGTCCGCGGCATCGAGCACGCCGGTCGTGGGATTAAGGCCACGCCCCGTGCCGGAAAACGCGCGGCCATTGATGACAAACGTGTCTTTGCTCGCCGGCGCGACATTTCCGTTATTGCCTTTGAACGCCAACACATGGAACACGGGATTGCTGGAATTGGATGCGTCGTAACGCACAATGCGGGAACTTAAGCCGCTGGCTTGCCCGCTGGTCATGGTGATGACGCAGCCGTCAAAATAGCCGTCGGTCAGTAGCGATTGATTTTGCAGGGCCGTCAATTGTTGCGCGGAGATATAAAAACTCGAGTCGGTGGGCAGCGGATTGGTCGCTGTGAACTCCACAATTTCGTCGGTCGACGGGTCCGACGGCTTGGTGCGCGTGGCGTTGCCATTGGCATCAACTGCGTTCACCGTGCCGGTAATTCCGTACGGCCCGTACATGTGCTCGAGCAAACTGTGCGGGTAGATGACGGAACGAGTGTTTGTCGAACCGCTCCGCAGTTGCCGCATGGCTTCGTCCAGCTGTTGCTGCGGGGCGTCTGCGGTGGTGGAAGCATCTTTGATGGCCAGGGCCTTGTTCGAGGACAGTTCCCGCGTGGTCACCAACACGTAGGTAACCGCCATCAATACAAACATGACGAGCAAAATGAGCACCACCAACAACAGCACGCCGCGGCGATGCATGGCCGCAGGCGGTAAGCGGTAAGCGGCCAGCGAAACGGCCGGGCTAACTTTCTGCCTGGAAGCGCAGGAAATAGAACTTCCCAGGGTTAAACGAGGATTGCGGTTTGCGTGCTGGCTGATCATGGGAAAAACCTTTGGCAACTTCTCGCAGCCCCTCAATCTGGCAAACGGAAACTCGGCCCTGGAACCGTAATTTGCCCGGTGCGCTGGCCGGGACTTCGTAATCCAAATTCGAACTTCATTGACTCCACGCGGATGCGCCCTCCAAGTGAATTACGCGCTGATATACTCCCACGGCTCCGTCCAAAATAATGGCATACGTGGTGAAATTCTGTGAGTTGCTGGGAATTGCCGAGGGCCAGCTCACCTGTGACGGCGAAACATATTGCAGCGATGCAGTCACATTGTTGGCCGCGGTTGGATCGGCTTCCCAGTCCGGCCCGGTCAAGGTTACTTGCCGAGTGTACGGGCTCCCCGCCGATGTCGGCGCAAGCGTATCTCCCGCCGCCACCACTCGATACCACTTGGCCTGAAGCCAGGGGTAATTCTTTGACTGGGTCAGGCCTGAGGAGCTATCGGTGTAAGTGAACGTATATGGCAAATACCGGCAAAGCATAATCCACTGATTCGGCTGGACCATGCCTAGCCGGCCCGTGGCGTTGCCCGTGGCATTGTTGTCGGTCAGCGTGAATTCGCCGCCGCCAATTTGCTGCGTGGAATCGAGCGTCGCGGATTGTCCCCAGTGAACCGCCACCATTTCTTCCTGACCTTGCTCGTTCGTCGCCGGTGCGGGGGCAGCAGTTACTATGCGGCGATTGAAAATCACAATCGACAGCAGCAACTCGTCCATGGCTTGCGGCGAGTGAATGTTGATGCTGCCAGATGGACTTGAACCGGGCAGCGTGGTATAGGGCAGATTTGGCGTCAGCACGGCCAGCCAGGTAAACAAGCCGCCGTAATCGCGCTTGAGCGGCAGAGAGTTCGTCGGAGGATCAGCATAGATCATCGCGCTGGTGCCCGGCTGGCTGTTGTCGTTGGTGCGATTGACCAGCACATCGTCAGCCGCGGTCAACATGCCTTCGGCCAACGGGCGGCTGGGCGAAATGGCGCCACTGGTATCTGCAGCCTCGGTGGAACTGACGCCGATCCGCGAGATGCGCGGACCGGGAAGATTGCCTCCATAGGCCTGATACATTGCGGGAAATGAGGCCAGTGTCGCTGCGTGTCCGGCGGCCAGCATTAGCGGATCGATGACCAGCGGCGGCAGCGAGGCAAAATCTGCGAACCCTGTTTGCTGGATATTATTCAGCGGCAAATAGCTGCCCCAGTTTGCGCCGGTAAAACGCACCCAATTTTGCGGGTTGGCCATGCCGCGAATTTGGAATTCGCGGTAAGCGTTTTGTCCCAGCGTGGCTTTGCGTTCTTCAATGTTCGCCCGATTCGCCTGGACGCCGCCCACGGGAATCAAGGAAGCAATGCTTAACAATCCCACCGCCATAATGCCGATGGAAATGAGCACTTCCATCAGGCTGATGCCGCGGCAGGGCCGCGAAGGCAGAATGCAAAAGGCAGAAGGCAGAAAACGCAATCGGCCAGCGGACCGTGTTGCAGTCGGCAAACTGCACACGTCGGGCATACTATTTTGCACATTCTGCTTTCTGCCTTTTGCCTTTTGCATTTCATCTGCCTCCCATGGATTGGGCCGACGTGGCAAAGGCTCGCGACCCCTGCACGCTGGAGGCTGACGATGCCACTTCCGCAGTGGTGACCAAGCCCGTTTGTGGGTTAATTGCCACCCACAGATTTTCCATGTCGGTCAAGTTGTCGTTCGACGTGTCGGTCTGTAGCGAAGCTAACTTGTCGCGCTTGCCGACCAGAAAATACAGCGGCCCGGTAATACTGTGCTTGGTGCCGTTGTAGTACAAACTTTCTAATTCGCCGGTTTGATCGAACGTAACAATCACCGGCAGTGAGGCGTTGCTCGACAAGCTGTTGCCGAACGAATCGCTGACGCCTGAGATGGCCATGCCTGACATACCTGAGTAGTACAAATCGATGACATCGCCGGCGGGCAATTGCACCGGCGTGTGCGAGGCCTTCACGGGCTGGCGGTACACCTGATATGGCGTTTCCCAACTCCCAGAAACTGAGGGAGGAACATGGATCGTCATATCGGCGGCGTTGGTGGAAGTGAGCGTAAAGGCCGTGGTATTCAACTCCTTCAACACGACGTTTCCGGGCGGATCTTGCTGCGTGGGACCACCCAGCTGGTAATACGGTCCGCTGTAGTTGAAGCGGATTAAATCGCCGGGCTTCAATAAGCCATACCAGCCGATATCGCTGCTGGCGGAGCTTTGGAATTTTACAGAGGCGTTGGTTGGGCCGAGGGCCGTAATCGTGGCCTTCGATGTTTCTGAATCGCCGGCATAAGGCAGCGGCACTTCGCACAGAAACATATCCATGCAGGCCGTCGGCTCGTTCAACATGCGCTCCAGCCACACGCCGGCCGAGCGGCCATTGGCCAACGCTTCGCTTTGCGCGGAGGCAAATTGCGTGCTTGCCATCCGGCCCGATTCCCGAATGCGCCGGCTATCGAGCGATGGCTTCACGAGCGGCACGGTGGCGACTGATACCGTGACGATAATCGCTACCACGATTAAAAGCTCGGTCAGGGTAAAACCACGAGCAGCGGACTGCGGTGGGTGATTTGCGATCGGAGAACACGCCGGCCCAAAGCGGTCCAGCGACTGCTGATTGCCTGCGACAGACCACTGTTTTCGAGCCTGATTCATGTTTCGCAAACAGCGTTTTACTGGTTTTCCGTTAAATCGTGGTTGGAAATGTTGTCGACCGAATTGTCGACGCCGTCGCCGGTGTTCACGCCAACCGGGGTGAAGTCGCTGGGCAAGTCGGTCGGCGCGCCCAACAATCCACCGCTCACCAAAGCGAACGGATTATTCGGCGGTGACGTCGTGGAATATTGAAACGGCGGGCTGGCGCCCGTCAGAAAAATGTCGCCAATTTTGTCGGGCCCGTTGGAAAATATCAGCGGGAACAGCGGCGGATAAATCTGCCCGGCGGTGGTTGCATTGGGGTTGTTAAACAAATCTCCCGCTCCCGGTTTATAAACTTGCATGGGATCGATGGGATCGCTCACCGTGGGATAGGTTTTGTTGGTGTTGGAATGGCCTAGCGCGTCGGTGGAATTGACATTCCACGGCTGCAGCGGCGATTGAAAACCGGGCGCCCAGCGAAGCAGGAAAATAGGCTCGCCCCAAGCGTCCACAAAGTAGTTCATGCCGTCGGTGTCAGTGGCAATATCTTCCGGCGAAAACTGCTGCATGACGTCCGGATCGTCGGTGCCTTTGGCCACAAACAGATACAAGCACTTGGCGCTTTCGTAGGTTCGCGAGGGCGCAGTGGGCATCGTCGCCAAATACGCAACACTGGCCGAGGACCGAGCCATGGTGGTGACATTACCGCTACTGTCTTTCATTTTCGTGACCGGAGCATCAGTAATGTCGGTAAACCGATCGGGCAATTCCATGCGCATCAGTTCGCGAATGACATCCAGCCGGGCTTGAGCCCAGCCGACAATCGACGGCGTGTAATTCCGAAAGGCCGCTACTTGCTGCACGTCCACCGGCACGCGCCGAGTGCGATATGATTCGTATTTCGCCATGACCAAGACATCCAGCTTGGCGATGAGGGCGCGGGTTTTGGCCCCTTTGGCGGCTTCCGAAGCACTGGCCAGCGCAAACAGCGCCATCGACGCTAAGATGGCCATAATCGTAATGGCCACCAGTAGCTCTACGAGGGTGAAAGCGGGGCGCGGGGCGCAGGAAGTAGGGCACAGGGAGTAGGGCGCAGGGGGCAGTGCTGAAAAAACCCGACGGCGTCGGAGTTTTCGGCATAACAGTTTGTGATTTGTTGCCTGCATGGTTCACTCTCTGCTGCTGCATCCTAATCTCTGCATGCTGCGCCCTCGCTAGGGCTTCGCTTGTCCCAGCGTTTTTTCGGTGAAGTTCGTCATGTTGTCGTCATCGGCGTTAAACGTGGTGTCGTAACCTTGGCCATCCGGGTACGACTTGTAGTAAATCAAATATGCGCCAGGGCCGGTGGCAGAAGAACTGATGGTGTAATTAACGGCGGCCGGCGTGGCGGGCACCCCCGGCGCGGAGCCGGCCGAATTGGCGACATTCACCGTGCCGAAATCGTTATCCGCACCCGCGGAAATAATTTGGAATGAATTGGGATTCACGCACAGTTTTTGAAAGTCGGTGAACGATTTATTGGAATCGTTGATTCCCGACAGAATGTTGAAAGACGCATCGGTAGTAACTTCCGGCGTGAAACTGGTCGCGGGAACGCCAACATCTAACTTGCCGTTGGCGTTCAAGTCCCAAGGCGCCGTTTGCGATAAATACGGCACCGGCGGATTATTCAGCGGCGGCGCAGGCGCCGGAGGAGAAGGAGGTGGATAGTTAGATGGCTGAAATAACGCATGAAATAAATAGCAACGGGCTTCAAAGTACACATAGGCTTGTTGGTTGCCATCGCGCGGAAAGTACACGCCAGGATTGTAAACTGGGCATAGGGAATTATTGACCAGGGCAATGTTCGCCGCTGGCGGCCCGGTCAGCGTCAGCACGTTCCAGACTGGCGCGGTGGCTGAAACGCGCGACAGCCGAGCCGTATCGAAATCGAAAAACGCTTGCCGATCGGTCGTCGGCGCCGACAGTGGATGAACCGGGTCTTTGGTTATGCTCGTCAGCCAAAACACGAACGATTGTGGGGCAGTCATCGGATGATCGGCTGCGCTAACAACATGACTGGTGTTTAAACCGGGGTCCCACAAATTAAGCGCTCCCGTATTATCCAAAAACGGATACAACACCGGGCTGGGCGAAACCGTATTAGCATTTTGCCAGGGAATGTAAGCGGCCTCGACGCTCGGATTACAGCGCGGAAACGCCTTGGCCAAAAAGCGCTTCATCAGGGCTAGGGCGTTTTGATCACGGTGGTCCAAATACGACGGCGGATAATCGCCGAACTTTTGCTTGAACTGCTCGATGGCGCTGGCCATGTTGCTGATTTCCGTCTGTGTGCGAGCGCGCTTGGCCGCCTGCAACGCCTGATACGCGGCCACCGAAATCAACGAGGCCAAGATGCCGATGATGGAAATCACAATCAGCATTTCGGTCAGCGTAAAACCGCTGCCTTTCGCACGCTGCCTAGCGAGTTTGTGGCACGTTGACATAAGTGCCGTCCTTTCGAGTTCTTCGTTCCAGAGTTGATCTGGCATTTGAAAATCGACTGTTGCGCCCTGAGTTTGCATTCTTTTTTCCGGCGTGTCCGCCGGGGCTAAATCTCTTTGTCCCGGCGTGGCCGCCGGGGCTAAATGTTCGATCCTCCAACCTCACTACTTTTAGTGTTTTTTGCCGCCGCCGCTCGACAAATCGGTAATCAATTTGACCAACGGCAGGAACAACGACACCACAATGAAACCGACCATACATCCTAGGAACACAATCAAGAGGGGTTCCAACAAACTAACCAAGCTTTCGGTGAGGACCGCCACTTCTTCGTCGTAGGTGTCGGCCACCTTGTATAGCATGGTGTCCAATTCGCCCGTTTCTTCGCCCACGTCGACCATGTTCACGACCAAGTCATCGACCACGCGCTGCTTCACCTTCGTGAGGTACAGCAGCACGCCGATGGGCCCGCCCACAAACGCGAACCAAAATAACACGGTGATGAAATTAAACGGCGGCGTGGAATGCTCGCGCAACGGCTTGGCGATGCTTTCTCCCTCGCGGATCGATTCGATGACTTTCCCGTACAGCCGCTCGAACATGGCATTGCCGGCGGTTTCGCGGGTAATGTTCATGGCTTCCAAAATCGGCACGCCGCTGGCCACCAGGGTTCCCAAGGTGCGCGTGGTGCGGGCCATAATGTTCTTTTCCACCAGTTGCCCGAATACCGGCGCTTTGAGCGTGAACAAATCCCAGCCGACGCGTCCGTAGCTGAATTTCCGGATCAGCTTGACCGTCAGCCAAACGCTGACTGGAATGAGCGGAATCAAATACCAAAAGTGAACCGTGGCGTAAGAAATTTTGATCAGCAGAATGGTCGGCGTGGGCAGCGTCGTTTTGAAATCTTCAAAGATTTTTTGAAACGCCGGCACGATTTTGATCATGATGAATACCAAAATCAGCACCGCCACGGTCACGACCACAATCGGGTAGACCATGGCGCCTTTGACTTTTCGCTTCAGCGATTGCGACCGTTCCTGAAATTCCGCCAAGCGGCGCAAAATGACTTCGAGCGCACCGCCGGCCTCGCCGGCTTTGATCATATTCACGTACAAGCGATCAAAGGCCTTGGGGCTTTTGCCCATGGCCTCGCTGAGCGTGGCGCCAGCTTCAATTTCGTCGCAGACATCCATCAAGCTGTTTTTCATGCGTCCCGATTTTTGTTGGCCCTCCAGAATGCGGAGGCTTCTCAAAATCGGTAAACCGGCGTCCTGCAAGATGGAAAGTTGACGGGTAAAGGTGGATAGCAGCTTGCTGCTTACCCCGCCAATGGCGAAGCCGCGTTTCTTTTTCCCCTCCCTTTTTTCAGCCTTCTGCTTCCGTTCCTTCTTCACCGCAATTCGGGTGACGAAATAGCCCATTTGCCGAATCGTGGCCTGAGCCTCGGCCTCGGTTGGGGCTTCAATCATGTCCTTAATTTCTTGCCCGCTCGAATCCATCGCCTCAAATTGAAAAGTGGGCATAAGGCACCGGGAAGAAAGAGTTGCAGTCGTTGGAGTTCAGGTGTATGGGCTCGAAAAGTTACGCTTCTACAATGGTTTCACGGATGACTTCCTCGGCAGTGGTCGTGCCTTCATAAATGGCTTGAACGCCCGCGTCGCGCAAGGTGACCATGCCGTTACCCCGGGCGGCGTTCCGCAATTCGTCGGTGGAGGCGTTGCGCATGATCATGTCGCGCATGTCGTCGTTCAAGTTCATCATTTCGAACAGCCCCACTCGGCCGCGATAACCGCTGCGATTGCAAGCATCGCAACCTTTGCCGCGATGGAATTTTTTGCCGACTACATCGGCGGGCTTCAGGCCCAGTTCGGCCAATACATCGGGAGTGGGAGCCACTTCCTCTTTGCACTGGGCGCAAATTCGCCGCACGAGACGCTGCGCCAACACCGCTTCCAATGTGGCGGTAATCAAAAACGGCGGCACCCCCATGTCGCGCAGCCGAGTAATCGTGCTGGGAGCATCGTTCGTGTGCAGCGTGCTGAACACCATGTGGCCGGTCAGCGATGCTTGCACGGCAATTTCGGCCGTCTCCACATCGCGAATTTCACCGACCAAAATGGTGTCGGGGTCTTGCCGCAAAATCGCTCGCAGGCAGTTGGCAAAGGTGTTTCCAATGGAGGCATCAATGGGCACTTGCACCAGGCCGTCGATGTCGTATTCCACAGGATCTTCGGTCGTAATGAGTTTATCTTCGACCGTATTCAGCTCGCTCAGAGCCGCATACAAGGTGGTGGTTTTTCCCGAACCGGTAGGACCCGTCACCAGCACAATGCCGTTGGGCTTATTAATGGCGGCTCGGAATTCACTCACGGTTTTGCTGTCCATGCCGACTTTATTCAAGTTCAATTGAACCACCGAGCGATCGAGCACCCGCAGCACCACGCTTTCGCCGAACATGGTGGGCAACACGCTGACGCGCATATCGACCGGATGCCCGCCTACCTGCAACTCGATGCGGCCATCTTGCGGCAGGCGGCGTTCGGCAATGTCGAGATCGGCCATGACTTTCAGCCGCGTGGTAATGGCAAATGCCAAGTGCCGTGGTGGAGGAACCATTTCGTATAGCACACCGTCGGCTTTGATGCGAATGCGGAATTCATCTTCAAAGGGTTCGAAGTGCAAGTCGCTGGCATGGTCACGAATGGCCATTAGCAGCACCATGTTTAGCAGCTTGCGAACCGGCGCGCTGTCGGCCATGGCTTCCACGCTCGTCAAATCCAACGGCCCATCGGCCGCGCCATCGGCGGCTTTCCTTAAATCTTCATCGTCTTCCAGGTCTGCCACCAGGCTTTCGACGCTCTCGCTGCCGGAGGCGTAAAATTTTTCAAGCGTCTTGAGCACGTCACGCTCGGTCGCCACACGCGCTTTAATATCGAAGCCCAGGAGCGTACGCAGCTCGTCCCGAATGGTGAGCTTTTGCGGATCGCACATGGCGATGGTGAGCGTATCGTCTTCAAACTCGATGGGCACAATGCGGTAGAGTTGCGCCATCGGCTCGGTGACTTTTGCCAGCACATCAGGCTCAATATTTAGCTCGCCGAGGTTGACCACGCGCATGCCCATTTGCTCACCCAGCGCTTGGGCCAACTGCTCCTCGGTAATATAACCAAGCGATTCGGCAACTTTGCCCAATAACTCCCCCGGCCGCCGCTTTTGTTCTTCCAGCAGCGTTTCCAATTGATCGTCGGTTATCATGCCGAGATCGACAAAAATTTGACCGATGCGGCGAATGGCCATGAGAGATTATTCTGGGGTGAAAGTTCCAAGGTTGGGGAATGAAGTGTTCAATTCGTTTTTTTGACCGCGTGGACTTCTCCGGTGTGTGCGATTCTACAGACGATACTCACCTTTCTGATATCCGATTGCTATGTCCGGCCTTCTACATCTTGCTCGTCATCGAACAATCCTCGCTTGGCATTGGCGATGCGTTTGACTAACTCGTCCAGGTTATGGGCTTTGGCCATGATTTCTTCCTCGACGACTTTCCCCTCATGCCACAGTTTGAATAAGTGATCGTCCAGCAACTGCATCCCCAACTTGGCGCCGGTTTGAATGGCCGAATTGATGCGAAATGTTTTGTTTTCGCGAATCAGGTTGCCAATGGCGGCATCGACGACCAACATTTCGTATGCGGCAATTCGTCCCCCGCCAATTTTGGGCAACAGCGCTTGCGACAATACGCCAATGATGGCGGTCGACAATTGCACGCGAATTTGTTCCTGCTGATTGGTCGGAAACACGTCGATAATGCGGTTCACAGTTCCCTGAGCGCCCGTGGTGTGTAGCGTGCCAAACACCAAGTGCCCGGTTTCGGCCGCGGTAATGGCGGCTTCGATGGTCGCCAAATCGCGCATTTCGCCGACCAAAATAACGTCCGGATCTTGCCGCAGGGCGCGACGAATCGCCTCCGAAAAACTTGGCACATCCACACCCACTTCACGCTGGTTGACCGTCGACTTTTTGTGATAGTGATAGAACTCGATCGGGTCTTCGATGGTGATAATGTGGTGATCGATATTGTCGTTGATGTAATCCACCATGCTGGCCAGCGTGGTGCTTTTGCCCGAACCCGTCGGTCCCGTTACTAGAAATAAACCACGCGGCCGATGGCACAGCGACTTAATGACCGGCGGCGTGCCCAATTGTTCAAAGTTCAGGAGCTTATTGGGAATTTGCCGTAGCACCATGCCGACATTGCCGCGCTGCTTGAAAATGGAGCAACGGAAGCGGCAGTAGTCGCCAAAGGCCATGCCGAAATCGGACCCGCCTACTTCCGCCAGTTCTTGTTGGCAGCGGTCGGGCGCAATGCTTTTCATCAAGGCCACCGTATCGTCCGGCTCCAGCACCTTGGTTTCCAGCTTCCTCATCCGGCCGTGCAACCTGAGCACAGGGGGCTGCCCCACCGCGATGTGCAAATCGCTGGCGCCTTGCTTGACGACGGCATGTAATAGTTTGTCAATTAACAGTGTGCCCATGGCAGCTCCAAGGGATTCATGGTCGAGAAAAGTGATTGCGCCAGATTGGGAACATGACGACTGGCGCGGCTCCGGGCCCAAAAGACCGCGTCATAACAGCGCCAAAGGCTAAGCTTCGCAGCACTCTAAAGGCGATAACTTTGCGGCACCGAAAGACAGCTCTTCTAGGTCCGTCCGCTTTTCCGACCTAACCGTCCGCCAAGCCCCCACCTGTGGACTGGCTTCCCCCATTGGCTCGCAGGCCCACTGCGCATGATAAGGTTCGGGGAAAGCACCGTCCGGTCAGACTGCCAGCAAGATTATTCGCCTGGTTGCTGTCGAACTCAAATTTCGCAACTTGCTGCATAGCACGGGAATGGCTGCGGCAAATGGCGATTATGATTCAACAAGCCAGCTCAATGATCACCTGTTCCGAAACACAATTCCTGATGGTCGTGGATGTGTAGTTAATAAATGTTTATTGATGAACACCCGCCGAAAACCGTTTCTATCGTTGAACTTACGGGCCTTTGGCAGCTGATTTACTACCGCGATTGCAAGATTCGGATGCGTCGAGAAAAGATCGAAAATACCCAGTTCACAACTTTACGAACCACTGTGCTAGATCTCATGTTGCTTGGCAGTTCGGGTCAATTCTTCCAGGGTCGTAATCCCTTTCATCACCTTGTTTAGCCCATCGTTGTAAAGGGTTGTCATCCCTAGGCTAATCGCGGTCTTACGAATCACCTGGGTAGCAGCCCCTTCAAACGCCAGTTCGCGGATTTTTGAAGACATCAACATCAATTCGTAAATCCCTAATCGCCCTCGATAGCCGCTTTGCTGACAGTTATTGCAACCCTTTCCCTTCATAAATGTTGCCGTAGCAGCCATTTCCGGCGTGACTCCAGACTGCTTTAACACCGATTCAGATGGTTTGAATGGTTGTTTGCACTTTGGACAAATGACCCGCACCAAGCGTTGCGCTAACACGGCAATGATACTGCTGGAAACAAGATAAGCCGGAACGCCCATGTCGATCATACGTGTAATAGCACCGGGCGCATCGTTCGTATGCAGTGTACTGAAAACCAAGTGTCCCGTCAAAGATGCCTGAATTCCCATCTGTGCTGTCTCAGCATCGCGCATTTCGCCAACCAAAATGATATTAGGGGCCTGACGCAGCATCGCCCGAATGATCTTGGCGAAATCCAATCCAATGTTGTGCCGCACCTCGACCTGGTTAATTCCCGGCAGGTAATACTCCACCGGGTCCTCGGCAGTGATAATTTTGGTGTCGGGCCGATTCAGCTCGTTCAAGGCGGCATACAGAGTAGTGGTCTTTCCCGAACCAGTTGGTCCGGTAACCAAAATAATGCCGTTAGGGCGTTTAATGAGTCCTTTGAACTGCCGAAAATCTTCTTCCGACAAGCCCAACTGCCGCACGCCAACCCGGATGTTATCCTTGTCCAAAATCCGCATCACCACGGACTGGCCATGGTTCGTCGGTAGCACACTAACGCGCAAATCGACTTCCTTTTGGCCGGCAGTAATTTTGATGCGTCCGTCTTGGGGCCGCCGCCGCTCGGCAATATCCAATTTTGAGAGAATTTTCAACCGAGAAAGCAAAGCGGCTGCTAATCTTTTAGGGGGGCTGTCCCGTTCGACCAAAACGCCGTCAATTCGGTAGCGAATTCGCAGCCGATCTTCAAACGGCTCAATGTGAATGTCCGAGGCCCGTAACTGCACTGCTTCGCTGATAACCAATTGCACGAGCCGCACGATCGGGGCACTGGCCTCGTCAACAACTTCTTCGGCCCCGGCAGCGCCCGATTCTTGGGCAGTTTCGGTGAAATCGATGGCCGTATCGGTGAATTCCTGCAGCATCGAGTCGGCGCTTTCACCGTCGATTTGGCCATAATGCTTGTTAATAGCTTCCAAAATCATATCGCGGGGCGCGAGGGCAATTTCGATGTTGCGGTTCAGAATGAATCGCAGTTTTTCCCGCGTATCGTAATCCAAGGGATCACTCATGATGACTTTGAGCGTCCCGTCATCCTCGGCCAGCGGCAACACAGCATTTTCGCGGGCGACCGATTCGGGCACCAATTCGACAACCGATGGCGGGATTACCACCTCGTTTAAATTGACGAAATCTAAGCCATGCTCCTGGGCCATGGCGCGCATCACGTCGTCGCCGCTGGCATAACCCAGGCGAATCAGCTCTTCCCCCACGCTTTTGCGCGATTCCTTGGCGAGCTTTTTGGCTTCAGCCAATTGTTCCTGGCTGATGACCCGCTTGCGAATCAGGATTTCAGCAAAATTTGGCATGCTTACGATCAGTTTCTGGGGATAATCTTTCCGTTACCGCACTTAATAGACCGAACCGAACCTGTCCGGAAAAACCGTGAGGAACTTGACTTGGCTGTGCGATTGCGGGCGCATTGCCCTGCGCTGATTGAGCCATTTAAGCTGCAAACGCCTTAGCCTAGTTAAACCGATGCGCCGTGAACAGCAGGCAGCGTTCCGGGTTCTCCCTGCAGGCGCTGAAAAGCTGGCCCATTCGCCAATCGTCAAATCCTCCCACAGGGCGAAAAGGCTTTGCCTACTATATATTTAGAGTACTGGCGACATAGCCGACTGTCAATTAACGGACCGCATCCTGGATAGGCCTTTTAGCCGGAATTACCATTGGGCGATCCTCATCGGCTGGAAAAAAACGAATGCTCGATGGTGTAAAAAATCATTGCTTTGCTTCGCACTTTTTTATTACACTGAAACTGGTTAGGGGATGCTCGTTGGCCAGAATCGCACATTCATTCGTCGATTTCTGGGTCTTTTGGGAAATCGTTTGGCAGAAAATCAGCCAGGGGCGACTGCGTTAAACCTTATCGCCACAACGTATTTGCCGTTACTAATTTAACTGCCGCAAACGATGGATTGCTACGGGGAACATCATGCAGCGAAATGCCGATCGCGGGTTTACATTAGTCGAACTGTTGGTGGTGATTGCCATCATCGGCATTCTGATTGCGCTATTGCTGCCTGCCGTGCAGGCCGCGCGCGAAGCCGCCCGGCGATCGCAATGCTCTAATAATCTCAAGCAGTCTGCCTTGGCGATGACGAATTACGACAACGCAAAAAAGAAATTACCGCCGGGGACAAAATTTTGGTGGGGTGATGAACCGCCGGGTCAGCCTGCTGGGACTGATCCGGTGCAAGGGGCGGGGTCTTCTTGGTGGGATGACCACGGTTGGTATTCCTATCTCTGCCCGTTCATTGAAGAAAAAGCCCTCGCGCAAGCCATTCATACAGACAAGTCTTTTACTGATGCGTCGAATTACACGGCGCGAACCGTTAAGGTTCCATTATTCGAATGCCCCTCGGACGGAATGATTCTGGACGAAGGAGCGACGCCCGCGAATTTTATGTTATTTGCCCGCTGGCGAGGCAACTATGCAGTAAACTTCGGAAACACAAATTACGGTCAAACCAATCAAGCGATCATTCCAGCCACACCCTCACTGCCGCTGATTCCGGCGGCCACGTTTAAAGGGGCGCCATTCGGGCCTTCCATCCTCCGCGGTAAAAAGAATCAAGCTGGGCAGAATCTTCCCGGAAGTAGGCCGCTTGCAAAAATCTCTGACGGCACCAGCCACACGCTGCTGATGGCAGAAATACGCACAATCAAGCGCGAACCAAATTCCTCTAGCATTTGGGGAGGGCCGATTAGTGAAATTGAAACTGCGCTCGGCGGACAAACATTTGAAGGCATACTGTTGCCAAACGATCCCAGGGGAGACACCGACAACCGTATGCCCTGCACCGGAGGAACGGGGGCTGGAACCTATGCGATACTCACTGTCCAAGAGTTGGATGGCGTTCCGCCCTGCAATTGCTTAGGAGGCGATCCGGCAAATCGAGTCAATGTTGACGGCCAATTTTTTGCGGCGCGCAGTAAACACCAGGGCGGGGTCAATGTTAGTTTTTGTGACGGTTCCACGCATTTCGCCACCGATACCATCGACCCCAATATTTGGCGCGCATTATCCAGTGCCGAAGGTGGCGAATCGAATGCTGTGCTCCCCTAACGGCTAGTTGGTTGAATTCTGCCGACTTCAAATCGAAGGGGGTGCTCCGCCGCCTGCAAGCCCGTTGGACAGGGTGTGCTTCGCCGCTTAGTGCTACATTTGTCGCAACGTGTTGTGATCTTGAAAGTATTTCAGCCGCTTGGCGTGTTCGCCGCGATAATCTTCGGGCGCCAATTTCAGCGCCTTTTGTTGATACTCGACGGCATGATCGTAATCTCCGGATTCGGCATATGCGGCCGCTAACGATGCCAGATAATCGTACCGATTAAAATTCGTTACGGTGCATGCTTCCGTGGCCAGTTGAATTGCTTTCTTGCCGTCGCGCTTGGAATCGTCGGAGCTGGTTGCCAATCGCCAGGCCTCTAGATTTTTGGCGCGGGCTTCCTGCAACTTACGACTGAGATCTTTGAACTTCTCGGCCTGGGCGTCATCGTCGTTATTTTGGTAGTAATTGTTGACCGACCAATAAATTTGGTCGTCATACGGATCTAATGCGTCCGCTTTTTTTAAATCACTTAACGTCTCGGGCGTGTAACCTCTTCCTTCTGCTCGAACGGTGTAAGCGTATGCCTTGGTATACGAAGGCACGCCTGGCGCGTCGATGATCTTATCGGCAATTTCGACCACCGCCGAAACGAAATGATGATACCCGTCCGCGATTTTGGCATTCACCAAATTGCTGGTAAACATGCCGAGATCGAGGTATGCGTCACTATTCTCCGGATCAAGCTCGACTGCTTTTCTAGCATCGTTGAAGGCAAGTTGATCGTAGTACAATCCTTGCGGATCCTTGAACTTATACGTTTCGGCACAATAGTCTGCGTACACGCCGCCGCGCGTTTGGTACACTCGCGCGTAATTCGGCATTAAATGCGCCGCTTGATTGCACTTTTCTCCGGCTTGCAAGTAACGAGAATACGTTAAATCGATTCGTGCATCGTCCAGCAAGCGATTGACCTTGTTCAGCAACTCGACCGTCGGATCGGGTTCGGAAAAACGCTCCACGTCGACCAATTTTGCTTCGGGCGGGATGTTCACCTGATCAAGCAAATGGTTCGACTTCAACAGTTCCCATAAGCAATCGACACGTACGCCATATGCCAGCGCCGTCGACATTCCGTTTTGAGTTTCCGTACGGCCGGAATTGTTCAGCGCCACGACATGCCCATTGGTTAGAAAAATGGGCGAACCACTGAAGCCGAACCAATTGGCCATGGAATGCTGAATAAATTGCTGTCGCTCCAGCGGTGCATTTACGTCGTTCAGAAAATCGGTAATGCGACTGACAACTCCTTCCCGAAATGTCGCCTCCGCCTTTTGACCGACGCCTGGCCAACTGATTGTGTCGTGACCCGGAAAACCCAGCATGCCGACCGGCTGTGCAAAAAGCTCGTACAACTCGTCGCGGGTTGCCATGGCCAGTTCGTCAGGCAATTCGCCGCCGGACGCCAATTGCAAAACAGCGACATCGGGCGAGCGTGGATCGACTTCCCCTTTGTTTGGATCTACCGAGCGCAGCGTAACGCCGCGCATGCTGCGGCGCACGCCCGGATGGTAATACGCCTTCACTACCTTGAACACATGGGAAGTGCCGTTTTCGATGGCCATCATGTCGCCGTTGCCTTTGCTCATGATGTCGGCCACATGGGCGTTGGTGGCCAGCAAACGGTGCTCCTTGGAAATTAAAAACGCCGTGCCGAAACCCTCGTCAGGCTTGCCCACAATAAAGATGGACGTGTTCGCCCCATGAACCACTTGCGTCAAATCAGCAATCGCTCCGGCTGCCGGTTTGCTCCATAAGGGAAGCGACTTCGAGTTCGAAGTGAGATTCAAGGTCTTGGCCAAATCATCGGTTTGGGCCTCGGCCAACTTGCTCAAACAAACCAGGCATAGCAGAACAGCGAATGCCGGACGGAAACTAGCTGCACGCAACAGCATGAACGCACCTCAGATATAGCGTTGTTCGGGATGAGCCTTTGATAACGCGCAGTGGGCGGTGACGAGAAAAATTATCCTAATCCACTACTCGGCCAGACGAAAGCTTGCGGTAGTCCAAGATTGATAAAAATCGTGGTTACTTGTGACTGCCAAAGATATGGGTGGCTTTAGATGCTCCACAAGCAACTTTTTGGATGTCCGGACAATGGTCAGGTTATGGAGCGGGTACGGACACCAAATAAACGCCGAGTTAGCCAATGGCACCCCTAAGCCACATTAATGCAAACCCGGCTCACCCCGTTCACCTACTTTAACGGTTATTTGCAGTTTTCGGACGAGACACTTTGCGGTGCTGGAAAATCCGGAGTGCTTAGTTTTTGTGCAATCACTCCATTGCACGTTTTTGGGCAGGCATGCCTGGGCTTTCGGCAGCACTGCTAGAATTGCCGTAAGTGCTAGCAATGCAATGACATCGGCAATTGGCTTTGACAGCAGTGAATCATTCCGTTAAATCCCCGCCAGTGTGGACGTGGAGAACGGAGTCTTTCAAACCCGCAAGTGTCCGAGGAGGACGACATGGATAACAAACCGCAGGAAGTGATTCGCATTGCCCAAACTTTATTTCACCAGAATCCCGACTGGGTGACCTTCTTCCGCGAAGTGCTTGGCCTGGGGGGCATCGTCCGCCAGATGTACCCAACGGCTGAAGCCCTGACCGAGTTCGAGAAGACCGACCAGTATGCGGAAATCCAGCAGATGCTAGCCAAGCTCCGCGTTGAAGGACCGCCGGTTCCCGAAGACAAAGAGCCTACCCGCGTGATTACCGTTCGGCTGCCGAAAAGCCTGCACGAGTTCCTGCAGGTGGAAGCCCACGAGAAGTGCACCAGCATGAACCAACTTTGCATTTCGAAGCTGGTCCAATGGCTTGATAGCGATTTGGCCGCCTCCAAGACCGGGACAGCACCCGGTGGAACCAGTGGCAATTCAAAACCTCATGTTGTGCGCCAGCCTGTCCAAGAGCCGGCCACGGCGGGGCTGTGAACAGACGCAGTTGATGATCTGGCAGTCGTTCCGACCAAACCACTGCCAACATGAAACCATCGGGCTTGGATATCCAGCCAGTTGTTCAGAGAGTCGCCTGAGCCACGGGTGGGCTTGCCCACCCGTAGCCCGGCGATGAATAACCGACTTAAAAGCAGTTCGGAGCGGACCTGTAAGCCGGGTTTTGTCCTTGGCGCGTAGGGCATGGAAGCCCACCGCGCCAGTGGCAGTCATTTCTCTACGATTACGATTGCTCGCAATCTGCGACACGTGTGCCTTTCGGCTCCCGTACCTTTAGCAGCCTACCCGGAAGTTATGCCGAACCGGACCGGTCCGCTCCCCCTCACCCCGTCCCTCTTCCACAAGAGGAGAGGGAGAAATGAGAAAGACTACTTCCTGTTTGGCCTTACTCCTGGTGGGGTTTGCCAAGCCAAGCCGGTCACCCGACCTGCTGGTGCGCTCTTACCGCACCGTTTCACCCTTACCCGACAGGATTGCTCCCGCCTGGCGGTTTGCTTTCTGTGGCACTATCCCGAGTCTTGCGACTGGTGGGCGTTACCCACCACCATGTCCTGTGGAGCCCGGACTTTCCTCCCGCCTATGCATGTAGGCAGTAGGCAGCATGCGGTCGGCATTTCACTTCCGCGCCTACCGCCGACAGCCTACCGCCTACAGCTATTAGGCCGGCGACTACCCGGTCCGCTACCGAACTGTTCCATTGTACGATACCGACAACCATCCGCGTTGCCAAGTTCGCCAAATTCAAGGCGATTAAGAACCATTGGGCGGAGGGAATGGCATCATGGCAGCTAGGTCGATCAGCCAGACGCCGTCAATTCGCTTGAATTTCATCGGTTCCGATTGTGATGCGGGGCCGGTGCTGGACTTCATCGTCCCACTGGCGGTTTCTCCTTCGGTTTTGACATCCGCCAGCGTGGCAGTACCGAACTTATCGAACCCCAGGGAGGGATTCTTATCTTGCGTTGAAATCCAATTGATGATGTCCGCCAAACAAGCAGGTTTGTCTTTCACCTCGATCGTCGCTTGCTTGAACAATGACCGGGGATCCTGAGTGGGCTTGAGCTGGCTGGAATCGATGGATTTGACTCCATGTTGATCCAGAATTTTTTTGATTTCTGCGGCCGACTTGGGTCCATTTTGTGGATCGGCGGCGGCAGCCATCGGAACAAACATTGCAAAACTACCGATCATAACATCCTGCGACTCAGGAGTGGTTTGCGCAAAGGCCGATTTGTAATCCTTGTTTTTCATTGCGGACATGAAATTTTCAAATGCGGCCTCCGGTGTTGCGCTGCTGCCGTTAGCCCCGCCGCTGCAGCCTGCCAGCGACAAAGCTGCCGCTGCCACGCATGAATAATAGATCGCCCGAAACATGATTCGCATGGAAACATTCCTTTCGAAGGGTGGTCACGGACAGGCACCGGAAGATGAACCGGCGGCTGGGGCAGTTCATTTCACCGCTGGTGGTTCGGCGGGCAATAAGTAAGTGACATCGATCAGCCACTTGCCATCGGCTTTTTTGAACTTCACTTGATCAGCTTTCTCGGTTCCCCCCGTCTTTGATTGGACGGTTCCGGCGGCATTTTCGCCGTCGATTTTAACATTTATCAATTCGCCATCACCGATCAATCCAAAGGCGGCCTGATCAGCTTGTTCCTTATCGTGCGCATTGTTATCGATCCAGGTAATAATTTCGGCCAAGCATGCAGGCTTGTCTTTCACCTCGGCGATTAGCTGTTTGAACATAGCGTTTTGATCAGTATTGGGGCCAACGGTGGAAAGATCCAAATTCTTTAGCCCGTACTTTTCGCGAATTTTGCGGATGTCAGGTTCTTTCGACTGATCGATGGCGGCAATCATATTAAGTGTCATAGCCATGGCCCCCAGCATGATGTCTTGCGATTCAGGAGTCATTTGCGAGTAAGCCGATTTGTAGTCCTTGCTCGCCATTGCGGTTTTGTACCGTTTGAAGGCTGCCTCAGGGGTATCGCTGTTTTGGGAGTTGGAAGCATTATCAGCCGACTGGCTGCTGGAGGTCGGTGCGGGCGTGTTTGACGCCGTGCTATCGGCTGCTGAAGGTATATTCTTCGTAGTTGCATCATCCTGCTGCGAACCGCTATTGGACGGGGTCTTCGCGTCATTCACCGGCGGGGACTTATCGCTGCAGCCAGCCGACAACAGCACCGCGACAGCCATCAGTGAACCACGAATGGTCGGAGTTGCTAATTTCATGCTCAACCTTCAATCAATTCGAAATGTTGTCAGACCTAAGTGAATTTATCGGCCGCGGGAATAACACTGTCGCCGCTGGCAAGCATCTCGTCAAGTAGAGCATTTGGCCTTGTAAACAGAATGAATCCAGCTACCGGCTTACCGCGCAGTGAAGCTTTCCCTGCCAAGAGTGGCGACGGGCGAGTTCGGCATCGAGCGCCGTGCGCAGAAGCGATTTATCCAAGCACCATGCGGGACCGATGAAATAGTCGGGTGGCGCGTCGCCGCTAATGCGTTCCACAATCATTTCCGGAGGCAGCACTTCTAGAACATCAACGAGAATTTGAATGTATTCATTGCGTTCCAATAATCGAACCTCTCCCCGCCCTACTTGTTCAGCCAGCGGCGTATTTTTCACCGCATACAGATTGTGCAACTTAATGGAATCCAACCGTAGCCGTGCCACTTCGCGGGCTGTGGCCAACATGTCATCGTGCGATTCGCCCGGCAGGCCGAGAATGAGGTGGGCGCAGATTTCGAACCCGCGGCCACGGCTGCGTTCGATGGCATCCAAAAACGCGTCATAATGATGCCCGCGGTTCATCCAGTCCAATGACCGGTTATGAATGGTTTGCAAGCCATATTCGACTGACAAATACGTGCGGGTGGCAATCTCCTGGAGCAATTCTAAAACAGCGTCGGGGACACAATCTGGCCGAGTGCCAATGGCCATGCCGACGACAAGCGGATGCTCCAGGGCCGCTTCATACAGGGGCCGCAACTCTTCCACCGGGGCATAGGTATTCGTTGCCGGCTGAAAATAAGCGATGAAGCGATCGACATCGTACCGCCACCGCAGGCGCCGAATTCCCTCGCTGATTTGCCCCTGGACATCGCGAGGCGACATCCGCGGCGACCGGCGACTCGGGCTGAAACTGCGATTATCGCAAAATGTGCAGCCTCCCCGGGCCACGGTGCCATCGACATTAGGGCAGGTAAAACCCGCATCGATGCTAACTTTTTGCACCCGCCCGCCAAATTTCTGTTTAAGAAAGTAACTGTAGGCGTTGTACCTCAGGCCGCTTTGCCGCCATGCCGGTTGTATCGTTGAGGAGGAAGCGTCGCAAGCCTCTGCAGGCACGCTCTTTGCAGTCGATGTCAGCACCGAATTGGATAATTTTTTGGGGTCGACTAGCGTCATTTCAGTTGACCGCTGCGGGTAGGCGTGAATAAATTCAAAGGAAGCCCAACCCAGCGTCGTTCGACAGTTTTAGGCAAGGCGTCCCAGATCACCATGGTGTATCCTACCGAGTACCAGAAACAGGGATCAAGCACAGGGGCCGATCCCGGTTTATTCAAGAGGTTTTCATGCTTGGAGAATTGATTCCCGTCGGCGGCGGCGATGACATAACATTAGCTAAGGCCGAACTAATGATTGGCCGGCGGGAAAGCTGCGACATTGTGCTGCGGTTTCCCAATGTTTCGGCCCATCATTGCCAGCTAAATTTGATCGATGGTTATTGGTACGTGAAAGATTTGGGTAGCCGCAATGGCATCAAGGTCAATGGCACTCGCTATCAAGAAAAGCGACTGGACCCCGGCGACAAAGTTTCCATCGCCAAGCACGAGTACGAAATCAAATACTCACCAGTTGAATTGGGGGCCAAAGGCCCTCCGCCGGCGGAAGATTTCAACCTCCCACAGCAAATTTTCGGCAAATCGTTGTTGGAACGGGCCGGACTGGCTAAAACCCCCATTCGTTCGCACGAAGACGAGCATAAGCGATTCGACGTGATGAACAATGCGGCGGGCCAAATCAAAGACAAGAACAAGCCGGTGTGAGAAAGCAGTTAGCCGCTAGCAATCAGCGACTAACCAGCAAACGCTATAATATCTTGCCGGCTAATTGCTGATTGCCAACCGCTAATCGCTTTGCATGTCTAAACGTAAAATCCGCGCTGATTTTCGGAAAAATCGCACACCTCGCCAGCGCTCCACGGATTTAACTCGCCGCTTCGAGCGCGAAGATTACGACGACCAGCTCGACGAGCCACACGAGGAACGAATCAGCGGCAAGGGAGAGCTTTCCCGAAAGCGTACGGTCGTCGGTTCAAAAGCCGAGGAAGAAACCGCTGGCTTTACCGTGCATCCGGAAATCGATTTGGCAACTTGTCGGCCGGGCCGTGTTCTTAGTGTGCATGGCCTGCTGAGCATGGTGGAGGCGGAAGACGGCACCTATTTCCGTTGTACCACCCGCCGGCTGCTGAGAACTCTATCGACCGACCAGCGGCACGTGATCGCTGCCGGCGACCGGGTACTATTTTGTCCTGCAGATTTGTCGAAATCGGGCGCCGCCGCACCCGAAGGCACAATGCCTGACGGAAACATCGAACGAATTGAGCCCCGCCGGACTTTGCTTAGTCGGACCGTGCGCGGCAAACAGCACGTGATCGCCACGAACGTGGATCAAATGCTCATCGTTACCAGTGCTGCCGAACCACGGATGAAGCCGGGGTTGATCGATCGCTTTCTAATCTGTGCGGAAAAAGGAAAATTCCGGCCGGTGGTGTGCATTAACAAAATCGACCTGGTTGAGCTGGCTTCTCTGCAACCGTTGATTGGTGTCTACAGTCGAATGGGATATCAGGTGCTAATGGTTTCGGCCACACAAAGCTTGGGCATCGAACAACTCCGGGAAGAACTGGACGGAAAGTTCAGCGTTGTGGTTGGTCAAAGCGGGGTAGGGAAAACATCCCTACTCAATGCGATTGAGCCCGGCTTGGACTTGCGTGTGGCAGCCGTGAGTGCCGAAACGCAAAAAGGCAAGCACACCACCACTGCCGCGCAACTGCTGCGGCTGGCAGGCAGTACCGGCTATGTGGTCGATACTCCTGGGATACGTCAATTTCAGTTGTGGGATGTCATTCCCGCAGAAGTGGCGGGTTATTTCCGCGATCTGCGGCCCTTTATTAACCACTGCAAATTTCCCAATTGCACGCATCGCCACGAGGCCGATTGTGCAGTGAAAAATGCCGTTGCCGACGGATGGCTCGATGTCCGGCGATATGAAAGTTATTGCTTGCTGTTTGAGGGAGATGAAAGCACTTAGATTGCCCCCAGGGGTATAAAATCATTGCCGAGATCGCTTCTTTTATTCAAAATTCTTGACCAAAATTCGTTGTCGGCTCGATATAATGCGGCTTGTCAGCCCAACGAACCGATTAAAATAAATAGGAGGTAGGCGATCTGGCAACAGCACCCGCCTGCCGAACCCTGGACGGAAAATGTTGTCCTAAAACTATTCCTGCGAGGCTCGATGCAAAGATCGAAATCCACCTCATCTCGTGCAAGTAGGCGATTGCCTCGCGGTTTGATTCCGATCTTACCCTGGAGGCAAATCAAAGCGTGATTGAACTAACTCGCACGGACAGCGTTGCCAGCGAGGCAGCGTTTCTCGTCGGCGTCTTAATGAATGGGCGCTCAACCGAGGAACACCCGTTGGAAGAACTGGAAGGGCTCGCCATGACGGCTGGAGCCCGCGTGATTGGCACACTCACGCAGCGGCGGGAGGCCCCGAATGTAACCACTTACTTGGGCCGGGGAAAGGTTGACGAACTTCAGCGGCTGGCTGCCGCAGCCGATGCCGATGTGGTTATTTTCGATAACGATTTAGCTCCTAGTCAAACGCGCAATCTGGAGCAAATTATCGGGCTGAAAGTGCTGGATCGGACGGAACTAATTCTGGATATTTTCGCCGGCCGCGCTCAAACGTATGAAGCCCGCTTGGCCGTGGAGTTGGCGCAATTGCAATATTCGTTGCCACGATTGAAGCGATTGTGGACGCATTTGGAGCGAATCAAAGGCGGCATCGGCATGCGCGGTCCTGGCGAAAAGCAATTGGAAGTGGACCGCCGGCTGGTGGAAAAACGTGTTCACGATCTGAGCGCCGAACTGCAGACCATCCATCGCCGCAAAGAACGGCAGGTGGCGGCACGGGTTGATCGCATGACGGTTTCGCTGGTCGGTTACACGAATGCCGGCAAAAGCACGCTGATGAACGCATTGACCGAAGCCAACGTGCTGGCCGTCAACAAGCTGTTTGCAACGCTCGACACGCGCACCAAGCGCTGGCAATTACCCGGCTGGGGCCCAGTGTTGTTGAGCGACACCGTGGGGTTCATTCGCGATTTGCCCCACCATTTGATCGCCAGCTTCAAAGCCACGCTGGAAGAAGCGCGGCAGGCCGATTTGTTATTACACGTGGCTGACGCCAGTAGCCCCATGGCTCGCGTACAAATCACCGCCGTGTATGGCGTACTAGAAGAGTTGGGCATTCATGCGAAAGACACGATTTTGGTGCTGAATAAAATCGATGCGGCCACCGATCGTGGTCAAGTGGAAATGTTGTTAAGCCGGTATCCCAATGCGGTACCAATTAGCGCAAGACGGAGGATTGGATTGGACCGCTTGGCCGAGATCGTTAGCCAATCGCTCAGCCGGGAATTCGTCGATATCGATGTGGAAACCGGCGTGGAGAACGGAAAGCTCCTCGCGTATTTAGCCGCTTACGGCGAAGTGTTATCGCAACGATACAACGACTCGCGGGTTGTCGTTCACTGCCGCATTTCGCAACGTCACTTGGGTCGGCTGCATGACGACACGGCGGTAATTCGGCCGCACAAGAATGGAAATGGAAAGGCCGTCGTGAATGCGATTGTCGGCGGAAATGGCGATTTAAATCACACCTCCGGCCACAGCCCTCCCCATTCGGCTCGCGGCTAAACGCCTTTCGATTTGCTCCGCCATGCACCGTTCCATCTCTGGCGCTCGAGCACTTGTTACCGGAGCATCAGGTGGTTTGGGGCGGGCGATTGCTTTGGAATTGGCACGGCATGGCGCCAACGTGATGCTGTTGGCTCGTCGCGAAGAAAAGCTGCGCGAAGTGTCGCAAGAAATTTCACAACTGAGCAACGGCGTTGGTAGAGCGGAATTTGTGGTGGGCGATGTTACTGATCCGGCGGTGCGAACTACAGCCTTGGCGGCGATGCAGGAAAAATTTGGCGGGTTGGACATTCTGGTGAACAACGCCGGCGTCGGCACCTTGGCGCGGTTTGCCACAGGCGATCCACAATTCACTCGGCAAGTGTTTGAAACCAATTTCTTTGCAGCCGTCGAGCTTACTCGCGAGGCGTTGCCGCTGCTGAAATCGGGACGGCAACCGATTGTCGTCAACATTGGTTCCATCCTCGGCCATCGGGCTACGCCGCAAAATAGCGATTATTGTGCCAGCAAATTTGCTTTGCGCGGCTGGAGCGAGGCATTGCGGATTGAGTTAGCCCCGCTCGGAATCGATGTTCTTCTGGTAAGTCCGGGTTCAACCGCCACGGAATTCTGGAATAACCTCGTCGGCAAACAAGGCGAAGTGCCTTGGTCGTTGAAGGGAGCATTAACGGCCGATGTTACGGCCCGGGCTATTGTGCGCGGCATGGCGCACGGCAAGCGGGAAATTATCCCCGGTTTTAGGGCACGCTGGTTCGTGCGGGGCGCTTATTGGGTCCCCCAACTGTTCGACCGCATTCTCAAGCGGTTTGCCTAAAATTCTAGGGGGCCTAGGGGCCTCAGCCCGGCCACCGGGCATCCCATTGCCAAGATCGAGGATCACTACGTTTTTGCGCAAATAGTAGCCAATCGTGCCCATACAAGTTATGCTACAAGCTCACAGGCTGCGGCGTTTATTTATCGCTTGCGTGGGGGAACGCGAGTCACAGCGTATTAATATTTTGGAAGGAGCACTCGGCTATGTCGGAACTTACTCGACGTCAGTTCTTTCACGATTCGTTGATTGCCGCAGCGGCTGCTGGCGCGGCCGGACCCATCGGCAAATTGCTGGCGGCCGAAAATACATCTACTTCCATCACCGAAAAAGGCCCGAACGAAAAACTGCGGTTTGTCATTTGCGGCGTGAACGGCCAAGGCGATTCGCATATTAAGAACTTGCTAGACGAAGCCAATAAAGGCCAGGCCGATATCGTCGCCATTTGCGACGTCGACGAAAGTGTTGGAAACAAGCGTTGTGATGAAATTGCCAAGAAGACTGGCGGCACACGGCCCAAATACTACAAAGATTGCCGCGAAGCTTTCGACAATAAAGATATTGACTGTGTTTCCGCCGCAGTCCCCAACCACTGGCATGCACTACTGGCCATTTGGGCAATGCAGGCTGGCAAAGATGTCTACACGGAAAAGCCCGCCGCCTACAACATTTCGGAAGGCCAGCGGATGATTGAAACGGCCCGCAAGCACAACCGCATTTGCCAAATCGGCACGCAAAGCCGATCGATGACCGGCACGATTGACGCCATCAACTTCATCAAAGCGGGCAAAATTGGAGACGTAAATTTGGCCCGCGGCATTTGCTATAAATCGCGCATGTCCATAGGCCCCGCCGGCGAGCACGACGTGCCCAAGAATATCGATTACAACTTGTGGACGGGCCCTGCACCCTATCGTGAAAAATCGCGCTATTACACCGCCGAAAAGGGACCTGTGCACTACAACTGGCATTGGTTCTGGGATTATGGCAATGGCGACATGGGCAACCAGGGCATTCACGAAATGGATGTCGCCCGGTGGGGGTTGGGAGTAAATCAAATCGCCAATGGGGTCATTGCTTATGGTGGCCGCTTTGGGTATATCGACGCCGGCGAAACACCCAACACGATTAACGTTTTGTTGGATTTCGGGCCAAAGACGTTGGAATTCGAGACGCGCGGCCTGACAAACGTAAAGTTCAAGCCGCTGAAGGGAGTTGACATCGGCATTATTTTCGAAGGCACCGATGGGTACGTGGCCATGACCAGCTACACCAACGGCAAAGCCTTCGACAAAGACGGCAAGGAAATTAAGGCCTTCAGCGGCGGAAGCTATCCGCAGCACCATGTCAACTTCATCAAGGCCGTGCATAGCCGCAACAAGGATGACCTGCACTGCGATGTGGAAGAGGGCGTGCTTAGCGCCTGCCTAGTCCACATGGGCAATACCAGTTATCGGCTGGGGGAAAAGGTTGCGAAGGATGAAGTCATCAACCGGCTCAAGGCGGTCAAATCGAACGATAACGTTCAGGACACGCTGGATCGGGTGGTCGAACACTTGAAAGAAAACGGCGTGACGATCGACGACAAAACCATGTTCCAATGCGGTAATTTCCTGAAAATGAATCCGCAAACTATGGAATTCGTCGGCAACGACAAGGCCAACCAAATGCGGACCCGCGATTACCGCGCTCCCTTTGTAGTACCGGCGGCCGGGCAAGTGTGAAATTGGCTGGTTTAGTCAGTCGCGTGTACATCTAGTGCAAACACTCAAGCCCACAGATTACAATCCGTGGGCTTTTTTATTTGATGCCGCGCAGATGATAATGTAATTCATGTTGCCGGAACTAGATATTCTGTTTGAGGACGATCATTGCCTGGTGGTCAACAAGTTACCAGGACTGTCGACGCAAGCGCCGCGCGGCATTGATTCGCTCGAACTGCAGGTGCGGACTCTTCTCCAGGCACGCGTTAATGCCGATATGGTGTACTGGCAATGCGACCCAAGCGGTCAAGCGCCGACCGTTTATTTGGGAGTGCCACATCGGCTAGATCGGCCAGTGTCGGGCGTGATTGTGATGGCGAAAACCAAAAAAGGGGCGCGGAAAATTTCCAAGCAGTTCGAACAGCGATCGGTCAAAAAGCTTTATTGGGCGGCCGTGGAGGGAATTGTGGAACCAGCCGCGGGAACGTGGATCGATTGGCTCCGAAAAATTCCGGGCGAGGCGCGCGTGGAAGTCGTAGAGGAAAACCACCCGGAGGGACAACGGGCGGTATTGCACTACCGCACGCTGGGTAACACGCCACATGGTTCGTGGCTGGAAATTGAACTGAAAACTGGTCGCATGCATCAACTGCGGGTGCAAACAGCCAGCCGTGGACATCCGGTGCTAGGAGATGCTCAATACGGTAGCCGCCTTGCATTTGGCCTGCAATATGAAGATCTACGCCTACAGGCCATTGCGTTGCACGCTCGGCAGTTGTCGTTTGCCCAAGCGGTCACGCAGGAGCAGCTAACGTTCGTTGCGCCGGTGGGCAATGCCTGGCACGGGCTGGGAATCATAGCTGAAGTCGCAGGTTTTGTTAAGCCGGAAGCGGAGATTCGATGATGTCATCAACTAGCGTCACGCCGAAACACGCCGAGCCCCAAAAGATCGAAGGCATGTTTGTGCCGAATATGGTTCCACTGGACGATGCGGGCGAAATCAACGAAGCGGAGCTGCGGCGGTACGTTGATTGGCTGGTTGAACACGGCGCGCATGGGCTGTACCCGAACGGATCGACCGGCGAATTCACACGGTTCACGCCGGGAGAGCGACGGCGAATTGTCCAAATCGTGTGCGAACAAGCTCGAGGCAAAGCGATAGTGCTGGCCGGCGCGGCGGAAGCTAATGTGCGGGAAACGATACACGCTTGCGAAACTTATTTGCAATACGGCGCGCGGGCCGTGGCCATCGTCGCGCCATATTACTACAAGTTGAGTGCGGAATCGGTATATGCTTATTTCCGCGAGATTGCTCGGCAGACGCCGATCGACATCACGTTGTACAACATTCCGATGTTCGCCAGCCCAATTGACGTGCTTACATTGCAACGGCTGGCGGAGTTCCCGCGCATTGTAGGGATCAAAGATTCTTCGGGCGACATGGCTGGAATGCTACGCATGATGGCAGCAGTGCAACCAGCACGGCCAGATTTTGTGTTTTTGTCGGGCTGGGAAGCGGCGCTAGCGCCGATGTTGATGATGGGTTGCCAAGGAGGAACAAATGCCACCAGCGGCGTAGCGCCGGAAGTGACTCGCAAGATTTACGATTTAGTGAAGTCCGGTCAAATTGATGCAGCCCGGTCACTGCAATTACGTTTAGTGGAGTTATTTGATGCTCTCGTGAATGCGGCCGATTTTCCTGGCGGATTTCGCATTGGCGTGCAATTGCGGGGATTTAAGCTAGGCCAGGGCCGACAGCCTCTCAGCGAAACGCAGCAGTGTGAAAGACCGGAGATCGAACGAAAGATTGCGCAGCTACTCAGTGGGCTGGGATTGATCGGTAAGAGCAATCAGAGCTATTGAAAATAAGCTACAAGAAAATCCGATGGAGGCACCGCTTAGCCTCCGTAACCCCCGTGGGCCGGGTCGTACGTTCGTTGACCGGCGTCTGAAGGCGGAGTTTTATTCGTCGGTTTAGGCAGGTGCAAATCGAAATGTTGCATTGTGGGGAGTGTGTTGCTGGGAATGTAGCTGCCCGAACTGTACGGTGAGCTGCTATTGCTGCCGCTGCCGGTCGTTAATGGCCCCATCGGCATGCCAGAAGGAGCAGGCAATCCCGCCGATGAGCTCGGCGATCCAAGCGGACCATAAAGCACATGGTTCTCCATGCCAGGGCCAATTGAATTTGTGGGGCTGCCGATGTTGTGCTGAAGGGGCGATGGCCCGACAGTGTCATCGTAGGGCTGACTGCCGGAGGAAGTGGCTGCATAAGAGGTTCGCACGCCGGGGGTGCTAAGCGTTCGCCCACGTTCCGATAAGGTTTGGTAATCGTACTTTACAAGTCCTGGATTTCGTGTGGGCGGTGCGCTATGTTGTTTTGCAGTCGACGTCCCAGCGGGGCCCTGCGGTACGCCAGTGCCAAGCGATGGACCGCCGGGAGGGTATCCGGCGACATTCCGATCGTTCCCCAAAGTACCCTGGTCTGAATTTTTACTGTCTGGCGTGCCGGATTCGCTTTCCGGCGCAGATTCACTCTCCGGGGCGCCCGAGAGCAGAGGACTACGAAAGAAATCCTTGGCGTTTGCGGGATGAAATAATTCGGGCAAATGGTAAAGCTGCGGACCGCTGGATTTCCCGCTGGCAGAATCTTTTGAAGTTCCGCTCGAATTATGATCCCCACTGTGGCTATCAGCAGCCACATCAAAATCATCTGTCTTTTTCGGATTGGTCGGGTCGTCGACGGGCGCAATTGCATTTTGGACGCGATCGCGATCCTTTTTCAGCACGTCGCGCACATCAACCAGCGAAGGCTTGGCGCCTTCAAAATCGGTGTGTGGGTACGGGGAAGTGGTATCCGAAGTTTTATTCTTTTTACTGGAATCGTCCTTGTTGTTCGATCCGCCACCCGATCCCGTCCCCGATCCGCTGGCGCCGCGGCCCGAGGGATTTGCTCCGGCGCCGTTCGTCGGATTGTTGACGGGCCCGCCGGCCCCAGGATACAGCTGCATTCGTTGCGAAGTTTGAGTTCCCAATTGGTACTGATTCGAGCCAGCGCCTGAGCTTTGGCTTCCAGCGCCGGAATTCACATTCCCCGATTGCATCCCGTTGCTCGGTTGGATCAAACTGGGCCGGTTGAATCGTTGCGTTGTTGACGAGCTAGTGCTACCTGAACCATATAGATTGTTGTTTCCAAAAGTAGAGCCGGATTTCTCTTGCTGATTTCCAAAAGCTTTTTCGCCGCCGTCGAGCTTCTGCCCACGCCCATCGTTTGTGTTTGAGAAATTGTTTCCAAAGTTGTTTGGCGAAAATTTTTCTGACCCCTGGGAGTACGAAGATGAATTACCACCACTGGACACGTTGCCGGCGGTTGTCATTTTCGAAGCAGCCGCAGTGGGCAGCTTAAACTTCGTTGTGGTCGTAGCGTTTCCGTTTTCGCTTCCAGCAGTTGTTTCTCTAGGATTTGCTCCTGCCACGTTGTTCTTGGAAAAACCCAAGTTGCCGCGGTTGTTGGGTTGCAAATCAGTATTGTTTGCATTGAAGGAGTTCGTTGCTGTCTTGCGTTCGAAATCGGACCGTTGCACGGCCGAGTGCTGCAGTTCATTTCCCTTTACCGCCAAAGCCTGACGATCAGCCATTGTCACCGTGTGGAATTTGAAATCTGATTTCGCCGGATCTTTAGCAACTTCCCGCAGCGGCGAGACCAGCGCCGCATTGCCGGCATTCGGATTATTCTTCAACCACTGCTGTTGGGCGGCAAAAGTGCCCGGCGGCCGAAGCGCGGCATCTCGGCGAAGCAGTTCGTAATGTTGCTGCGTATGAACTAACCAATTGCGGTCGGCAAGTGAATTATGCCAGTTGTAGTAAGAGAACAGCGGATCGAAATGCGGTCGGCCGCCAATGGCAACGGCAAACCATGGTGAGAAACCAAGGCTGACGTAAGAGGCGCCAAAATAATTTCCAAAATAATACGCGCCGAATCTCGGCCGAACGAATAACCAATCGTTGAATAACCCCACGTTAAACACTACGGCGGGAGTGTGTACAAACGCCGGTTGGGCGAAGACCGGCTGCGCGAAATAAACCGGCGCGAACAAACAGCCTCGGTGCGTTAGATCGTAATCCCAATAACCGTCGACAAACACATACCCTCCAGGTGTCCAACAATAATGGGCCGGCTCCCAAATCCAATTCGGCCGGGCGACCGTCCAATATCCGGGTTGCCACGCATAATCAGTGTTCTGATATACCCAGGTGCCGGGAATCCAAAATTGGTCTGCACCGGGTTGTGGGCTGGACGGACCGTTTTCCTGAGTTGCCGGTGGCGCCGGCAGGTAGGAAACCTCCTGTTGAGCGGCAGCCGTCCATAAACCGGGCGTCCATTGGTAGCCCCCTTCCACTTCGCTCCAATAGCCTGGCACCCACGTTTGATAGGGCGGGGCATTCCGCCACACGCCGCTTACCCAAATAAAATCTTGCTTATCGTCATCCCAGGTCCAATAACCGGGAATCCAGACGATGTTTTCGCCATCTGGCTGCTGCGCGGGAGGAATTTCCCGAATGGGATCGGGCGGCCGCCTTTTCACAACTGGACCAGGCAGCGGGTTTAATTCCATCGGCTTGGCAAATGCTTCATGCACCGGTCCTTGGGCAAGCACTTCCGTCCCGGCGGGCACGTCGGCATTGGTATTGGTTTCTGTAGGCACAGGCAGCGGCGGGGCCAAGGATGGAGCGACGATATCGCCAGGGACGGGGTTGCTGTCCTGGGCTACGGTTGATGCAGCTTCTAACTGCCCGTGCGACGAAGTGGACCAAGCGACAGTCCACGAAAAGGCGAAGGCGACAACTGAGAGCAGTGTCGTACAAAATGCCTGGTGGAACCGCGGCCTCATGACAAGACTCCTTGGCGAGAAATGTTGTCTTTCCGATGACAAACGGTTGCGTATCTGATGAAGAGAAGATGGATTTTGGAAATCTTCCCCTCCCAGTGCATCTACTATGCCGAAATGCTCGCACTATTTCCCGTCCCATCAATTATACGAATTCCATTGATTTGGGCACGCTCAATGCGTCGGAAATGTTTCGTTTTTGCAACATTTTTGTCGTGCAGCCGGGCGAATAAGCGTCATCGAAAAGCCCTAAATCTCGGCTGCTGCTTTTAGGCTGCAAATTGTTTAAATTCAACCAAATTATTGCCGCAACGAATTAAAGGAATTTCCAGGGGAGACGCCATGCTGACCATTGCCTTGCTGATTTGCTCCAACACCTTCATGACGATCGCCTGGTATGGCCATTTGAAATTCAGGAGTACTCCATTGTTTGTGGCAATTCTCCTGAGCTGGTCGATCGCGTTCTTCGAATACTGCTTTCAAGTACCGGCTAATCGCTATGGACACGCAGATGGAAACGAGCAAACTCTCACAGACAGCGACGGTTGGCTGCAGAGCGCCTGGAACGCTAAATTTTCCGCGCCGCAGCTCAAAATCATACAGGAAGTTATTACAATCGCCGCATTTGTGATTTTTAACGCGCTGGTGCTGAAAGATGTTGTACGCGCGACCGATTGGGCGGCATATGCGCTGATTATTTTGGCCGTGGTGGTGATGATGTACCCGCGCTGGGCACATGTCCACGAAAGACAAGCTGCAGTAAAAGACCCAAGCCCTATCACCCAGACGAATCAAGGCGCCAATAGTAATCGCCCAGATGATTCCAAATAGCCAATGACCTCGTTCAAGAATCGGCTGGCGGCGGCGCCGTCGACAAGGCGGTGATCGTACGACAAGCTCAGGGGCATTGTTAGCCTGGGCTCGATTTTGTCGTCGGCGGTTACAACCGGCACTTTTCGAGAACGACCTGCCAGCAGAATTGCGACTTCGGGATAATTGATAATCGGCGTCGAATACTGCCCCCCGACAGCACCCAAATTGCTAATCGTAAAGGTTCCTCCCCGCAAATCGTCCAATGTTTGCTGGCCTTGACGCACCTTTTCAGCCAGCAATTGAATGCCTTGCGCAATTTGCGGTATGGAAAGAGCATCCACACTGCGTAGCACGGGCACAATCAACCCGCGATCGGTATCGACTGCCACGCCCAAATTGACGTATTGCTTATAAATGATTTCTCCGGTCTCCATATCGAGCGAAGCATTTAGCACGGGATGTTGTTTCAACGCCAGCGATACTGCCTTCAGCACAAACGCCAGCGAGGTGAGTTTGATTCCTGAGCTAGAGTAAGCCACCGCGCTTTCTTTCCGAAGCCGCTCCAATTCCGAGATGTCCGCATCATCAAAATTCGTTAAGTGTGGAATGGTCGTCGCAGAGCGCGCCATATTGGCGGCAATCGTCTTACGGATTTTAGTCATCGTCTCACGACGAATGGCGCCGTAATTGTCGCGTTCCATCGGACCGGATGGGGATGCCGTCGCCATAGCTGATGTGGCAACTACCTCGTTGGCATGCCGCACCGCGGTGATTACATCTTCCCGAGTGATGCGGCCATCGGCGCCGGTCCCCTGCACACGGTCTAAATCCACACCCAGTTCGCGAGCCAAGCGACGCACGGCAGGTCCCGCCGGTGCAGTCGTTGAACTTGGGCTGGCGTGGCCATCGGCTTCATCAGCAGCGGCCGACGTGGGGGCAATTTCTACCTGTTTGGTCGATGGAGCAGGCACTGCCGATGGTGAATAACCATTGCCATCTGGTGAGGAGGTACGGCTGGGCTTGTGCGATGTTGCCTGTTTTGCAGGACTGCCCGCTGGAGTCGCCTCATGTTGTTTTTGGGAAGTCGACCTAGCCGATGGCGTGGGGGCTTTGGAGGACGTAGCGTGAGCTTTTGAAGGCGCTGAAGACGCCTTTGCGGATGCGGCCGGGTCCTTGGTACGCGCAGAAGCTTCAGTCGACGCTTCCAAGGAAAGAATTACTTGCCCCGGTTTCACCGTTTGTCCTTTGGAAACATGAATTTTCGTCACCTTGCCAGCCGTATCGGTCGGGACCGACACAACAGCTTTGTCGGTCTCAATTTCGACAACATCCTGCTGGGCTTTGACAATGTCTCCCTCGTTAACCAACACGGAAACGATGTCGCCGGATTCGATGTTTTCGCCCAAATCGGGTAGTTTGAAGTCGGACATTTGTGACTGAAATGGCCAAAATAATTAGAATCAGGAATCAAAACGCACAAAAATCGAATCTCGGTAAGGCTCCCAGGCCCGTAGGCAAGCACACGCCGCTTCTCACGCAAATAACGGATCAACTTTCTCCGGGTTAATGCCCCACTCTTCAATGGCAGCGGCGATTTTTGCTCGATCGAACTGCTCCATTTCCGCAAGCCGATATAGCGCGGCAACCGCAATGCATTGAGAGTCGACTTCAAAATGTCTCCGCAAGTTCGCCCGAGTCTCACTACGGCCAAAACCATCCGTGCCGAGCGCGAACAATCCACTGGGAACCCATGGATCGATTTGTTCTGCGACCGCTCGCACGTTGTCGGAAGCGGCAACAAATGGACCTTTTAAGCCATCGAACAAATGCTCGATGTAGCTGACCTTCGGCCGCTGATTGGGATGCAGCATGTTCCAACGGCGGCAGGCATGGGCCTGCTTCCGTAGTTCTTTGTAGCTGGTTACGCTCCATACCGTACTACTCACGTCAAACTTTTCAGCTAATAGTTTTTGTGCATGGAGCACACTGCGTAAAATAGCCCCGCTACCGAGCAATTGCACGTGTAATTTCTTGTCGCCGGCTTCTACGGTTTTGAATTTATACATGCCGCGGATAATGCCCTCTTCAATCTCTCCCTTTTTTGCTCCTTGCGGCATCGCCGGCATTTCGTAGCCTTCGTTATGAATCGTGAGATAATAGATCGTGTCTTCACCTTCCTGATACATCCGCCTCATGCCATCCAGAATGATAACGGTGCTTTCATACACGAATGCAGGATCGTAGGCCTTCACCGTCGGATAAGCGATGGCAAATAAGTGGCTGTGGCCATCCTGATGCTGCAAGCCCTCCCCGTTAAGTGTTGTGCGACCGGCAGTGCCACCGAACATGAATCCCCGCGCGCGCATGTCACCGGCCGCCCAAATTAAATCGCCGATGCGCTGGAAGCCGAACATCGAATAGTAAATGAACATCGGAATCATAGGCACGCCGTGAGCGGAATATGCGGTGCCCGCGGCGATGAATGACGACATCGACCCCGCTTCGGTAATGCCTTCTTCGAGAATTTGGCCGTCTACGGCTTCACGATAGTAAAGCACCTGGTCCATATCGACTGGCTCGTACAATTGGCCGGCATGAGCGTAAATGCCGCACTGTCGGAAAAGCGGATCCATGCCAAACGTGCGTGATTCATCGGGCACAATGGGTACGATGTACTTGCCAATGTCTTTGTCTTTTAGGAGTGCCGCCATCAGCGTCACGACGCCCAACGTCGTAGAAACTTCGCGTCCCACGCTTTTTTCAATAAACGGGCGGTATTCTTCCAAGGACGGGGTTTTTATCGTGGGTAACTTTGTCGGCCGGCTGGGAACATAGCCACTTAATTCTTGCCGGCGACCATGAAGATACTTCATTTCCGGCGTGTCGGGAGCCGGCTTATAGAATGGAGCTTTGGCAACCTCGTCGTCGGAAATTGGAATTCCGAACCGCGAACGGAACTCACGCAATTCTTGTTCGTTAACCTTTTTCACTTGGTGCGTAATATTCCGGCCTTCGCCGGCTTCACCCAGGCCGTAACCTTTGATGGTCTTGGCCAAAATGACGGTGGGTCTCCCGGTGGTTTCGACCGCCGCTTTGAATGCAGCATACACTTTCTCCGGGTCGTGGCCTCCACGGCGAAGCTTGGCTAGCTTTTCATCCGACATGTTTTCGACAAGCTTGGCCAATTCCGGATATTTCCCGAAAAATTGCTCGCGAATGTAACTGCCTGGTGAGACCACGTATTTTTGATATTCGCCGTCGACCACTTCGCCCATGCGTTTGATCAGCAAGCCACTATCATCTTTTTCCAGCAGCGCGTCCCAATCATCGCCCCAAACGACTTTAATAACGTTCCAGCCAGCACCCCGGAAAACTGCTTCCAATTCTTGAATGATTTTGCCGTTGCCGCGCACCGGGCCATCGAGCCGCTGCAAGTTGCAATTCACGACAAAAATGAGGTTGTCCAGATTTTCACGCGAGGCCAACGTTAGCGCGCCAAGCGTTTCGGGTTCGTCACTTTCGCCATCACCGACAAAGCACCACACCTTCTGCAAGCGTGTGTCTTTGATGCCACGATCTTCCAGATACTTGTTGAACCGAGCCTGATAAATTGCCATGATAGGACCCAATCCCATCGAAACCGTCGGATACTCCCAAAAGCTGGGCATGAGCCACGGATGCGGGTAGCTCGAGAGTCCTCCTTCCGGCTGCAATTCTTGGCGGAAGTTAGTGAGTTGATCTTCGGTCAAGCGTCCTTCCAGGTACGCCCGCGCATAAATTCCGGGAGCAGCGTGCCCTTGAATGTAAACCTGGTCGCCCGAGAAATCGTCGCCGCGGCCTTTGAAGAAATGATTGAATGCTACTTCGTAAAGCGTGGCTGCCGAAGCATAGGTCGAAATGTGTCCGCCGATGCCATCATGTTCGCGATTGGCCCGTACCACCATCGCCATGGCATTCCAGCGAATAATGCTTTTAATTCGGCGCTCAATCTCGCGGTTACCAGGATATGGCGGCTGGCGATCGACAGGAATGGTGTTTACATAGGGTGTGGTCGCGCTAAATGGCAGTGCCACTCCTCCCTGATGCGCCACCTCGTTAAGTTTAGCCAACAGAAAACTAACTCGCTCGGGACCTTTGCTTTCCAGCACATAGCGCAGCGATTCCAGCCACTCTTGAGTTTCTGCTACGTCGGAATCGACCTCCGCGCTAACCGATGGTGGTTCTCCCTGCAACTCCGCGGGAGCTTCGGCTAGCGATTCTTCGGCAATCGATCCCTCGGTTTCATCTACTGACGACGACGCTTCTTGGGCCGAATCGTCCAGCCACTTCTCCTCGGCTTGTAAGCCGGTTTCGCCACTAGAAGCGCCGTTACTTGGTCTACTTTTGTCAGAAGCGCCATTTTCAAAGCCGTTGTCCCCAACAATGCTTCCTGCCGAATTCGATCCGATTTTTTCTTGGGCCATAAGCCAATAGTTCCTAGTTGAGACCCACTTGCTTCACCTATACTTATCTCCCACATTATCTAGCACTTAGGGAAATTCGTAAAGGGGGAAGTTCACGCGCATTACAAGGCGCCTCCCGACTTCGATTCTTAATTATACTATGCTCGGTCGAATGCAATTAGTCACGGCCTTAACCATCGCAGGTTTCGATTGGACCGCCAAACGCCGCTGTACCTTCCGAACCATCGGGTAGGCCAGACGAATAGTCTCCCCCAGGTTGGCGTAAGAGAAATTTCGATCTGCTTCAGAAACCACAAATGCTTCCAAGCGTCGCCGAGAAGCCGGAGAAGAACCATGTTGTTCAGCGTTCGAGTGCATGCGGGCGGTAGATTTCCGTGGCGATGCCAAGAAAAGCCTCGCTGGCAAAGGCGACGGTTTCGCTCAATGTGGGATGGGGATGAATGGACTCCGCAACGTCTCTAGCAGTACAGCCCATCTCGATGGCCAACACCCCTTCAGCCACTAATTCGCCGGCACCAGCGCCAACAATGCCAATGCCTAACAACCGCTCTGATTCGGAATCAATAAGAAACTTCGTCAGGCCTTCAGTGCGGCCTAATGAAACAGCGCGACCACTTGCCGCCCAAGGATAGCGCACTACTTCTACTTGCCGACCGTCGCGTTTCGCTTGTTCTTCTGTTAGCCCTGCCCAGGCGATTTCAGGATCGGTAAATACTACCGCCGGAATGGCGCGGGGTTCAAATACCACGGGTTCATCGTGCAATGCCTCGACAGCAACCTTGCCTTGATGTGCAGCTTTGTGCGCCAGCATTGGCTCACCTGCCACGTCGCCAATAGCCAAAATATGTGGATCGTCGGTGCGCTGCGACTCGTCGGTCAGAGCAAAACCACGTTTGTCAAGTTTAACTTTGGTATTCTCCAGGCCAATGCCGTCACTGTTGGGTCGCCGCCCGACAGATACCAGCACACGGCTGAATGATTCGACCCGTTCTTTGCTGCCATCAGCATTTTGCAGTTGGACTTCTATGTAATCTTTCTTGTCTACCAGAGCAACAACTTTTGTACTCAGCAAAATTGAGGCAAACAATTTTTCCAGGCGACTATGCAACGGTCGCACCAAATCTCGATCGGCTCCAGGCAGCAATCCATCGGTCAACTCGACGACCGTTACCTTCGAGCCC
>DASRSD010000106.1 GCA_035656635.1 Pirellulales bacterium | reverse complement strand
CTTCCCGGCGGCATGATTGAGCCGGGCGAAACCAGCGAGGAAGCGGCCGTGCGGGAATTGGAAGAAGAATTGGGCATTGCCAGCAACCGGGTTTTGCTGTTGGGGCAACTGTCGCCGCTGTATTTATTTGGCACCAATTTTTTAATTTCGCCCTGGGTGGCTGCCGTATGGGGGGAAGTGCAACTGCGGCCCAATCCGGCCGAGGTGCAAGAGATGCTGCAAATTCCGCTGGCGGATTTACTTGCCCCGTCGTGCCGCGGCCAGCACGTGCAGCAGCGCGGCAGTTTACGGTTCACAGCGCCGCATTTCGCCTGGCAGGAATACAAAATTTGGGGCGCCACCAGCATGATTTTGGCAGAATTGCTGGCCGTGGTCGGGGAATCAACCGCCGCCGAAGAAGCCGCTGGTTACGTGGCCGGCTGAAAAATCTTCAAAGTCAAACCGCCAAAAATATTTTGCGGGAAGCCGAAAAACGGCCCCTGCAACACCTTCGTACTTTTGGACTTTTCCCCCGCTTGTGCCATGTTTGTATATCCCCCTTTTACCGCTCAGGAACCTCCATGGCCGCACCGCATTTGGTTCGCTTCGATTCGCTTTCCGCCTGGCGTGCCAGCGCCGAGCAATGGGACGATTTATGGCAGCGAACGGAAGGCGTGCTTCCCACGGGGAGCAGCGCTTTAATTTTCGACTGGCTGGAGCAATTCGCGCCGCAAGCAAAGTGCGTGGCCTTGGCGGTGGAGCAAGATGGCGAATTGGTGGCCGCGTTGCCGCTGATGCAGCGCCGGATGGCACGGACGATAAACGTGGGAGCGCTGCCGTGCAATACTTGGTGCTGGGCCGGCGATTTGCTGCTGGATTTAACCTGCGATGTGACCGGCGCACTGGCGCTATTGGCGGCGGAAATTCGTCGCTTGCCGTGGCCCCTCTTACGCTTCGACGCGGTGCCTATCGAAGCGCCGCGCTGGCAACATTTGCTAGCGGCGCTGGATGCGGCCGGCTTAGGCCATGCAGAATCGGAATGCCACCGCTTCGGCACGGTCGAAATTGTCAATAAGCTCAATCGTAATTGGGATGCTTACGAAGCGGCGTGGAGCGGCAACCATCGTCGCCACATGCGCAAGGCCTTCCGGCGGGCGGAAGAAGCCGGCGGCGTGGAATTGGATTTGCGCCGGCCCCATTCGTCGTCGGAACTAGAAGCGTTGCTAAATGAAGGCTTCGAGGTGGAACACCGGAGTTGGAAAGGCCAGGAAGGCAGCTCTGTGCTGGCCAATCCGGCGATGCGCAGCTTCTATCTGCGTCAGGCTGCCCGCTTAGCACAATGGGGCTCTTTGGAATTGGCCTTTTTGCGCTATCAAGGCAAAGCCATCGCCTTTGAATATGGTTGGGCGGTGCATGGCGTGTACTACACGCCCAAGGTCGGCTTCGATGACGAGTTCGCACAATTTTCTCCCGGCCAATTGCTGCGATATTTGCTGCTGAAAGACTTTTTTTCGCGGGCTGACCGCTGGACCGTCGATTTTCTGGGGCCCTTGTCCGATGCCACGGCCCGCTGGGCGACCAACACGTACCCCATCAGCCGGTTAATGATCGAAACGGGAAAAGCCTCGGGAAAAGCCCTGCTGGGCGCGTATCGTCACGTGATCCAACCGGTGCGGAAAATTCAGCGCCGCAAGCAGAGCGAAAGACAGTTAAAAATTGTCGAAATCAAATCGAAGCCCGCTGCGGTAGATGCCACTGGACCCTTGCCGGCGGTCGCGGCCGAAGTTTAGCATAGCTCGGTCGTAACTTTGCCGCCGGCGAGCCGCCCGTGTTTGCTTCGCTGTAGAACCTTGGTGACACTGGCCCGCAATGCCTTCTAGCCAACGATTTCAAGCCGTCGTGTTCGATTTGGACGGCCTGCTGTTCAACACGGAAGAACTGTACAACTTTGTGGGTGTGGAATTGCTGGGGCGGCGTGGGAAGGATTTTCCGCCGGAGCTCCTGCAGCAAATTATGGGTCGTCCGCAGCCGGTGGCTTTGCAGTTGATGATCGATTGGCACGCACTGGATGCCACGGTCGAGATTTTGTTGGCCGAAACCGAAGTTGTGTTTGCAGAAATTCTGGACGAGCGGCTGGAATTCATGCCCGGCGCCAAAGCATTGCTGGCGGCGCTGGAAACGGCCGGCATACCCAAAGCCATCGCCACCAGCAGCGGGCGGAAGTTCACCCGCAACATTTTAGGCCGATTTCAATTGGAGCCGCGCTTTGCGTTCGTTTTGACGTGCGAAAACGTCACGCACGGCAAGCCCCATCCGGAAATTTATTTGCAAGCAGCGCAGCAATTCGGCATTCCGCCGGCGGAGATGATGGTGTTTGAAGACAGCCAAAACGGTTGCCGCGCTGCCGTCGCCGCTGGCGCGTTTGCCGTCGCGGTACCCAACGGCCCCAGTGCTCAGCACGATTTTACCGGCGCCGCATTGATTGCCGATTCGCTGACCGATCCGCGAATTTACACGGCCCTGCAGATCTCACCGTCCCAACAGTAACGATCGTTATGGCGGAAGCCAATGCAGACGACCTTTGTAATGATTGCGTCGTCCAAACGGTTTCAGTCGTTGATGGGACCGATCCGATTCGTTTCAGCACGGATGTCTCGTTTGATATCGAGACTGCCCCGATTCAAGAAGATGCAGACGATGGGGCGCTGTTAAGTCTGCTGATGCACGTCGTGCGCTATTGCGACAGCGGCAAAGATTGTCAGCGAAATGCCAATCACATAGCCAATCGGCCAAACCTTGCCAGTGCTCGCAATTCCCCAGAAAACAATGATAAGTGGAAGCACTGTGGCCGCAAGCTTGCCCGCTACAGACATTGAGTATGTTTCCCTTCCGGTACGTACACTGCGCCATTTCATGGGCCAATCAAACACAATGGCCAGCAGCGGGTACAGCCCGATGAGCAGGAGAACCACGCTCAATCCTATCCAGGTTTTTGTATCCATCCCCCCCCATCATACCCGATCAGTCTTGCAAAACGTGAGCGGTGTGGATTTTAGGCCGACTTACTTGGCGGGCTGTGTCGTGGCCGGTTGATCGTCGCTCGATTCGTGAGCGTTTCTGTCGGCGGTTTTAATGTGCCGGGTTACATTCTCAAACACAATGTCCTGGGCGTCTTTCTGCGTGAAATCGGTCTTGGCTGTAATTTGCACGTTGCGGAAAGTGATGCCGCGGATGGGGCTTTCCGGCAGTCCCCAAATGCGGCCTGCGTCTTGGGCGCTTTCGACATTCACGTTGCAGACTTCGATATCGTGCAGGCTGGGAATTTTGTTCTTCTCGCCGCGGAAGTTCGGCCGGTTGTCGTCCATGTACAACAGGTCGAACACGAAGGCGTAGTGCACGTCTTTCATGTCAATGTCTTCGTAACGAATGTGCTCCACCGGTCCACCCGCTCCGCGCATCGATTTAATACGAATGCCGTTGTCGGTGTGCTCCATCGTGCAGCGGCGCACCAGCATGTTGCGAACGCCGTCGGTCGTGCCACTGCCGATGGAAATGCCATGTCCGTGCAAAATGCGGCAATCTTCAATCAAAATATCATGCCCGCCGCTTTTGATGACAATGTTGTCGTCTCCCACGTCAATTTCGCAATTCCGAATGAGCACGTTGCTGCAATTGGAAGGATCGATGGCGTCGGTGTTTTGTGCCGTGGCCGGCGATTGCACTTTCACGTTCTCGATCAGCAAATCGGTCACTTTGATAGGCACGAGATGAAAATTCGGCGAGTTGCGAATGGTAATGCCAGCCACGTGCAGCCGCTCGCAGCCGTTGATCGAAATCAATTTGGGCCGCGGATAAACCAGGCGGCCCGGCTGAGTTCGCGTGGCCCGTTCGGTCCAGGCCCACCAAATGGCTCCCGATCCGTCGATGACGCCCGTGCCGGTCAGCGCCACGTCGTGCAAATCTTTCCCGGAGATGAGCGGCGGCGGCACTTTCACTTTTTCCCGCACTTCCGCCTGGCTGGTCAGCGTTTCAGGCTCGGGAATGTCGTAATCGGCAAAGGTGTCGGGCGCTTGGATGACCGCATCTTCTTCGAGGTGCAAATCTAACTGGCTGCACAGCGTGAACGGCATGGTGCGATAAACCCCTTTGGGCACCACCAAGCGGCCGCCGCCGGATTCTTTCACTTTGGCGATAGCGTCTTCAAATGTTTTGGTGTTCCACGTTTTTCCGTCGCCAACGGCGCCAAAATCTTGCAGATTAAACGTGCGATCGGGAATGTTGGGCAGGGCCGGATTCACGTTGACCGGCCACTTGTCGGCGGTGGCAGGCGGCACGGGCTGCGTGGATTGCGAATTGGGTTGAGTTGATTCTGAACCGGGCGGGGTTGACTGCCTACCAGGCTGCGTTGATTCCGCATCGTCCGCAGCAAGTGCCGTTTGAACGGCGACTGTTTGCAGGATGGCTGTTTGAAGGGCGACAGTTTGAACGGCGGCAGCGAAAATCGCCAGCGCGCAGCAACCGCGGGCCGCAAGGCAAAAGCACCGCTGCCGGCAAATGAAGCGTGTCACAAAGTCCCTCCCCGAGAATGGCCGTTACAACAGCTTCGATTTTAGTTGAAATCCGCCTGCGATGTCGAATCGGGCGGCAAAAAAATTTCGTGGAAAACTAGGCAGCGGGTCAGTTTGAATCGAGGATGGCTTAGACCAAGAATTATGCCTCCGACTGCCAAGAGGACCAGCGAAGCCGGCTCCGGTATCAGCGCGATCGCTTGACCGGTATTGAATAAATCCAGCAAAGCCTGCATGTCGGCATTCGTAATTTTACCATCGCTGTTGATGTCGCCGAAGGCCAGCAGTTCGAAAGTGGTTAAATGGTTGGCTGACTGATAAGCCCCCAAGTTTGTCAGAGCGCTTTCCATCACCGGAATATCCGCGGCGTCGACTTTCCCATCGCGATTGAAATCGCCGAACGGAACCAAATTGGCCGTCACCCAATTTTGGGCCTCCTGAAATGTCGCCAGGCTTTCGTTGTTGTCAAACAGCACAAAAAACGGCAACGATGGCGCCACGCCCGGATACGGCGTTTGTTCGTCCGATTCCAATAATTTGTCGCGCATCTCAAACAGATAAATGCCGTCGGCAGGTGTAGAATTTGTGCCTGCTTGCAGTTCCGTCCACATGTGCTTGTGCATGCCGCCGTTGGCATCGATATTCTGAATGGGAAAGCCCGCTTGAAATCCGGCGCCGGTTCCAATCGTAACCGAACCCAGTTTTTGCCCCGGCAGCGAACCGGGCAAGTACATCTGTAGCGTTTCGCCGGCGGGCACGTTGCCGAACGAAACAGGACCGTTGCCGCTCCAGTATTGCAAGTCGCTCATTACATCAAACGACATCCAGCTCCCCGTTGGCAGATTGCTGGGAGTATATCCGCTGGTGGTGGCCAATGCGTGCGTGCCAGGATCTTCGTCAAAGTACGGATCGCTGAAATCGCCGAAGAAATAGGAAAACACGCGGTTGGGATTGGTTGTCAAGTAAATCGGATTGCCGCCACCGGTGTCGCCGGCATCGTCATAGCCGTAAGTTGCCAATCGATCTCCCGTGGGAAAATCAATGAGCCGGGGCGAAACATCGTACACTGCGCGCGCAGGCGCCGGCCAAGCTAAACACACAATTGCGGCAGCCAGCATCAAGTAAAAAGAACATCGCATGGTTAAAACTCCTCAGAAGCAAAGGCGTCTGTGTGATCGGTTAAAAAGGCGTGCGCCGCCCGGCGAGGCAATCCTTGCCAGGCGGCCACGCTGAATCTCTAACTGCTTTGCAGATTGACGTGGTGCCGGCGGCCCACAGCCGTGCCGGCCAGCATCAATCCCGCGAAGCCCGCTAACATGCAGCCGGAAGGTTCCGGAACCGCCGCCGTTTGGTAAGCCACCGCGGCATCGACCGGATCGTTGGGGTCAGCCAGATCGGGATCGTAGATCACCCAAAACGGCAGCGAATTGCTGATGCCCGCGTACGGCGTAACGCCGTCGGAATTCAACAACTTTAAATCCATTTCGAACATGTAAATGCCGGCGGGGTTTGGCAGGCCGGTGTCCATAGGTCCAAAAACGATGGAAGACTGCAAATGCACGTGCAGTCCTTCGTCGCCCGCAGAAAATGTGTCCGGCGGCGTGAAGGTGCCCCCCACCTGGCCAATTAAAAATCCAGGTTGAGTCCCCGTGGCTGATGTTACGCTCACAAAACTGCCGCCAAGTTGCAAAAACAACGTGTTCCCCGGGTCCGCTGCGACAAACGACGAGCCGTTCCAATACTGCAAGTTGCTGAGTACGTCAAAGCTCAGCCAGCTTCCATTGGGCAAGCCGCTGGGCGTGAATCCACTGCCAACGGCCAGCGCATGGAAGCCTGGGTCGCTGGTGATGTTCGGACCCGGATCGTCCATGTCGAATTCGAACACCCGGGGTGGGATCGGCGTTAACGCATCGGCTGGCGGCGCTTCGTCGTCGTAGCCATAGGTGACAATCGCGCCGCCTTCTACGCGTGGCGAAACATCAAAATCGGCACGCGCCGCTGGCAACACCTTCCCACTCAAAACGCAAACCAATATCGCAAAAAACAAAATTACGGACCGTCGCATAGGAGTTCCTTTCAAGCATGTTGTTCAACTCGGAATGAAAATAAGCGATTGCCTCGTTCAATTGTCCGGGGGGATGGCGAAGTTAAAGAGCGAATTGGCCCAGGTGAAAACCTGAACTTCGCTCACAAAATCCACATGGCCATCGGCATACAGATAGTTCGCTCCGCCGCCGCCGATGCGCCGCGGATCGTTATTATTGAGCGGCAAATAATTCATGCCGCCGTGCCGATCCACCTGCACATCGCCAGTGATCTTGTCCCAAACTTGTCCTTGCAAAATCGTCGACTTGAGGAGCCACTTGTAGCAATCGATGTGATCCTTCGTCAGATCGACCGCATTGGCGTTCGAGGCTTCGAACATCACAATCGTCTTCGAGCTCGCCTTCAGCTTCCAGGCGTTCAGGAATTGCTGCCCTGGCGGCGCCTCGGTCGACAGGTAATCGTTTAGCACGTAGCTGGTCATCTTTGCGGCGCGGCGGGCATCTCCGTTGGGATCGTCTGGACAAATGCGGATAGCATCCACGTCCTCCATGAACGGCGTGATCGTGTAAATCCAGCAGTTCGTGTACAAGCCCGTCGTGGGGTCGGAATTGACCCCTGCCGAGCCGGTTTCCAAAGGCCACTGGCCGTGATGCACATCGCAAAATTGGCGCATGGCCAAGCCCACCTGCCGCATGTTGCTGGAACATTGCGCCCTTCGGGCGGCCTCACGGGTAGACTGCACGGCCGGCAGCAACAGCGCAATCAAGATGCCGATGATGGCAATCACCACCAACAATTCGACCAGCGTGAAGCCCAGCCGCGCAGAACCACGCGCAGGAAGTTGCGCATTCATCATTGCGTCCTCCAATGAGAGTTCATCTGCTATCCGTATTCACCCGTGAATAGGCAGAAGCAGACCAGACGATCACAATCCGAGCATGAAGGACGACAAAGCCACGGAGGCACAGCCTCGACTACGCCAATGCCCAGCAAACCGTAGATGCCGTCCCGATAAAGAAGCCGCTAAACCAGCGGCGGTGCCCTGGGTTGTGCCGACGAGTAGAGAGTCGGGCAATCGACAGACTCAATCGAGTTGTCAGACAGAATTTCGCACTTCACCAATCCGACAGCAGTTGGTGGCGGAGCAATAAAGTGCTGTCCCATTGCCTGAAATTGGCAGATAGGACAATTGTCGCAATCGTGAACGTGTCCGTGCGGGGGACCAATCGATACGCTGCCACCCGATTCGCTGTCGCCCGATTCGCTTGCCGAAGTGCTCGGTTGGCTCGCAACCGCTACGAGGTTGGGCTGCTCTGCATGATCACAATCGTCATCGAGAAACTCATGCAGACCTTGCCCACAAAGGACAATTGCCGAATAGCAAAGCAGACTCAGGTATGCTGGTAATCGACGAAGCATGTACGGGCGACTCCGGATATTTGCCTAACGCATCATGCAAAGCAGTTGCAATTAGGATACCCGGCGGAAGGAGTCAAAGTCAATAGTTCTGCCAGAATGTAGAGACGCAATACCCACCCGAGCAAAAAGCATTAAGCTGGCCACGACCGAAAAACTCGCTGCGGCGGCCAGATTTTTCGCGAAAATTGGGCCACTCATTTGGTATGCTGCGCCCAACAACACCGACAGTAGGTCAGTTTGACTCGAGTCATTTGAACCCACAGCTTCCCTTGAAATTATTCACCTGAAATCTTTCATCTGAAATCATCCATCAACGCAAAAATATGAGTTACCAACCCGCCGAATCTCGTTACTCAAGCATGCGCTACAACCGCTGCGGACGCAGCGGGCTGAAGCTGCCCGCGGTGTCGCTGGGATTGTGGCACAACTTTGGCGGTGTGGACGACTTTGACAACGCCCGGAAGGCGCTGTTACGGGCGTTTGATTTGGGCATTACGCATTTCGATTTGGCGAACAATTACGGGCCGCCCCCCGGCTCGGCGGAAAGTAACTTTGGGAAAATACTGAACAGCGAGTTGAGGGCGCACCGAGATGAGATCATCATTTCCACGAAGGCCGGGTACACGATGTGGCCCGGGCCGTACGGCGATTGGGGCACGCGGAAGTATTTGATTTCCAGTTTGGATCAAAGCTTGAAGCGGCTGGGGCTGCCGTATGTCGACATTTTCTATCATCACCGGCCCGACCCAAGCACACCGCTGGAGGAGACGATGGGAGCGCTGGATCACATTGTTCGCAGCGGCCGGGCGCTATACGTGGGAGTATCGAATTACAAGCCGACCGAGATGCGCGAGGCTTTGAAAATTTTGAGTTCGCTGGGCACGCCGTGCATCATTCACCAACCAAAGTACAACATGTTTGAGCGGTGGGTGGAAGATGAACTGTTAGATTTGCTGGCGGCCGAAGGGGTGGGCTGCATCGCCTTTTCGCCGCTGGCGCAGGGATTGTTGAGCGATAAGTATTTGGGCGGCATTCCCGCGGGTTCGCGAGCCAGCAAGCCGCACGGCTTTTTGAAGCCCGAGCACCTGACGGACGAAAAGTTATCGAAGGGTCGGGCATTGAACGACATCGCCCAAAAGCGCGGCCAAACATTGGCACAGCTGGCGCTAGCGTGGGTGCTGCGTGACCCGGCGATGACTTCGGCCGTGATTGGCGCCAGCCGAGTGGAGCACATCGAAGCGGCGGTCGCGGCACTCGATCATCTCAATTTCACCGACCAGGAACTTTCGACAATTGACAACATCCTTCGCCGGTAACGGAACAACCGATATTTCACGCATGTGTTTCAAATATCGACGATCACTTCAGCCAGCCAACTGCTTCCCTCGGACACAACTTTCAGCCCGTGGTAAGTGATGGCTTTGACCTCGTGCTCCAGTTGGTGCCGCGCCGGATCAAGCGGTTCCCCCCAGGCTGTGGCCTGCAGACCGGCGGACGAAAGTTGCACAGAGAACTTGGAAAGCACCAGCCGCCGCGAGTCGAACGTGTACAGCAGTTCGTTGAGCCAATCGAACAGCAGGAAATCGTACTGCGCGGCCCGGCCTGTCAGGGTGAACTGTACTTCTTCCCGGGCCTGCACTTCGTCGAGATTAGAAACGATGAGCGCGAACAAGCCCGTGGCTGACTCGCAGAACAACTCTTCTAGCGTCGCGGCACGAGCGCGCAGACCAATATCGGCGGTATGTGCAAAAACTTCGTACATGCTCAAATTTTCACGACGATGCGGCCTACGACGCGGCCAGCCAGTATATCTTCGATTTTCGACTCCAAACCAGCCAGCGGCACTTCGACCGCCAGATCGTTCAACAGTGCAGGCTTGAGCGGGCCGGCTAATTTCGCCCAGAGAGCGGGTCGTTTGTCGGCCGGATACGAAGCGGAATCGATGCCGGCTAAAACCACGCCGCGCAAGATGAAGGGATACACCGTGATTGGCAGATCCACGCCGCCGACCAATCCGCAGGCCGTCACGCAACCTCGTTCGTTCGTGGTGCGGAGCAGCGTGGACAGCACCGTGCCGCCGACCGTGTCGACCGCTGCGGCCCACCGGGCTTTGAGCAGTGGCTGGCCGGAAGCATCGGTCACGGCCTCGCGGGAAAGAATTTCCTGTGCGCCCAAGCGACGGAGCAGATCGGCGGCCGCCGGTTTTCCGGTTACCGCAGAGACACGGAAACCTGCTTGCGCCAACATGGCCACGGCCAACGTGCCCACGCCACCGCTAGCGCCGGTGACGACGACATTGCCGGAGGTTGATTCGATGCCTTGCCGCTGGATCGCTTCCACGCACAAAGCCGCGGTAATCCCAGCAGTGCCTAAGATCATGCTTTCTTTCATAGTTAGCGTGGCCGGGAGCGGCACAACCCAATCGGCCGGCACACGGATCAACTCCGCATACGCGCCCCAGCGTGCCGCACCGAGTTCGAAACTGGTGGCAATGACTTTGTCGCCAGTGCGAAATTTGGGCGAGCTGCTTTCGACGACTGTACCCGCGGCATCAATGCCTGGCACATGCGGGAAGCGGCTGACCACACCGGAATGTCCGCTGGCGGCCAGTGCATCTTTGAAATTCAACGAGGAGAACTGCACTTGCAGCAAAACATCGCCGGCGGGCAAAGCAGAAGTTGCCACTGTGGTGACGCGGCGTTCGATGGCGCCGTTATTTTGCTTGGTGACGAGCAAGCAGCGCATTGATTTGGGAATTTCCATGGCCCAGTTTTTCAATTGTCTTGTGTGTCTTTTATGTGTTAAAATATGGGCAATTGACACCTGTTTTGCCGAATCTATAATTCCGGCCAGAAGGAAATTGTAACCGATTGCTTACTGCATCCGCACGGCGGCAACCAGGCCGGCGGACATTCATCAAGGGGAAATTAGTATGGCTAACGTTACGGAATTCAGTGATGCCACATTTCAGGGCGATGTGCTCCAATCGCCGGTGCCGGTGTTAGTTGATTTTTGGGCTCCCTGGTGCGGCCCTTGCCGCATGATTGCCCCGGTTGTGGAAGAACTTGCCAAAGAAAACCAGGGAACCTTCAAAATTGGCAAAGTGAACATCGACGACAATCCGGACGTGGCTATGAACTACAGCGTGAATAGCATTCCGACCTTGATGATTTTCAAGGGCGGGCAGGTGGTCGATCGGTTTGTGGGCGTGCAGCCCAAGAGTCGCTTGCAACAAGCAATTGATGCCGCCAAAGGCTGAGAGAACAATCTACTTCTGAAATACTGCCCGGTTTGATTGCTGTGCTATCATACAAGTTTCCGATTTGCTGGCGCGCTAGGCTACGTGCTTTTCTGCGATGCCCTTACTTTTTTCGCTAGCAAGAGTGCTGGATTGCTGGGTGGAAATTCTATTTCAATTCGCTGCTAGCCATCTGCCGATGTAGGAGGATGGTTAAAGCTTGACGGTTGCGCGAATTGTATCGCGCCGAGTTGAAAGGCGGCCATGTACCCTGGGCCGACGAAGAATGCCTGAAATTGAACGCTCAGCCCAAACGGACCAGGCGGAACCGACTTCGCGGTTGGCTCCAGCCCCAGTTCGCGAGACCCGGTTTGATCCGGCGCATGAAATTGCGCGTGGCAATGGGCCGAATCCATCGGCGGCTGATACCGTTTTTGCCGAACCGCTTACGGCAGCTTCAAATGAGGATGCGCCTCTTGGCAGCGTGGGGGAAACGGTTGTCGCGCGGGAGGAAACGAATTGGGCCGGGGAAGGCATTTCCCCGGAAATGGTGCAGCAATTCCGGTTGCAAGCGCAGGAATTAGCTGCGCACTTGGATGCTCGGCAGCGAGATTTGAATCGGCGTGAAGCGGAATTGAATGCTCGGTTGGCACAACAAGAATCGACCGCACGCAACGCTCGGCTTTGGTTTCAGGAGCGAAACAACGAGTTGCTGGAGCGGCAAGCACAAATCGAATTGCGCGAAGAGCAATTGCGTTTGCGATGGACAGAACTCGACAAACAATTGGAAACCGAAAGCGCGACCGCACATACATCGATTCAACTACAGCAAGTGCAAACCAGGACGATCGCAGCGCAGCACGATGAATTGGTGCTGCGAGATTTGGATTTGCAGCGCCAGCGAGAAGATGTTGACGAATATGTCCTGCAACTTACACAGCGGCAGCAACAGTATGAATCGCGCGAGCAAAAGCTGCAAGCGCGTGAACAACGTGTAGCAGCAGCCGAATCAACCCTGGTCCGCAGTCAAATCGAGTGCGACGAACAGCGGCGGTCGCTTCAGCAAGAACGGATCGAAATGCAGGTGCGTGTGGACGAACAGCAAGCAAAATGTGTAGATCAGCACCGCCGGACAGAAATTGAATTGCGAAAGCAGCGAGAAGCATTAATTGATCGAGCCGAACATTTGGAACGTCGCAGCGCAGCGCTCAATGAATTGCGCGGTGATTTGCTTAACGTTCAGCGCGAGACATTGGAACTGCGCTTGGCCACAGAGGAGTTGTGGGCCCAAATATCGGGTCTTGTGCCGCCGGCGGCCATGACACATTCGTTGGCGCGACTGCGAGCACAGTTGGCAGAAAACTACCGGCTACAAGCGGCGGATACAGCTGCGCAGCGGAGCGAAGCGGAAGAATTAGCCACGAAAGTTGCTCGGCAACATGAACTGCTGGCAGAACAAAAGCGACAATGGCAACAATGGGCGGCCGACGAGCAGCGGCAGATTGAATCACAAGCCGCACGAATCGCTGCGCGCGAGGCAGAAATTTGCAGTCACGAAGAGCGGCTCCAGCAGGACCGATTGCAATGGGAAGCGCAGCGCCATGAATTGCAACGTGAAATCCGTCAACTGCAGGCCGAATTGCGGCAATACGAGGTAAATACTCCCGCCAATCGGATGATTTCTCCGGCCTAATTCTTGTCTGTCGTTTTAGGCGGTGTCCCGACTACAGCATCGGCCGAATCGGCAGCGTTTACCCCCGGCGAGACGAACGCTTTATCGCCGGATTTATAGACCGGCGGCAAACTTTTTGCCAAGTGCTCCGCCTGTGCTGCGATTTGCATGGCTGCTTGCAAATCGGCTTGAGAGAAATATGGTTCGTCAGGCTTGCCGAGGTGGTGCGCTTTTTTAGCCGCCAAATCGGCCCAACTCATGTCGTTTGTGAAATGCCAGGCAGCGGCCTGAGCAGCCGCTTGATCAATCGTACCATTGCCCAGCATCATTAGCACTTCCTTCACACGACCATCGTCCGTGAAGCTGTCGACGGGGCGAATTTCATACGGGATGTGAGAATTGGGTTCTTCCTTCCCATGTTCCAAGCAGACCGTGGCAACTTTGATTTTGCCACTAGCTTCTGGCGCTAAGTTAAAAGCACCGCCCCCGCCTCCACCTAATCCACCGCCATTAGATTGGTTCTGATTATTATTGCGATTGCCGCCATTCCTACGACCACCGCCTCCTCCTCCGCCCCCGCCCGCTCCGTTGTTCTGTGCCAATACCGGCACACCGACGAAGGCCTCGGGTAGCTTTACGCTCAGAGGTTGATTCGTGACGTTTTGAATTTGGAGGGTGGATTCCTCGGAATTCTTGGGGATAAGCTTGACCTGCAGATCGCCTGTTTGGATGCCGGCGAATAGCTCAATCGGCGTGCCAACCGGAGCGCCCAAAGAGCCTTGCTCTGCCGCGCGAAGCCAGAGTGTTGAGATGATTGCACCCACACCCATAATTCCGCCGAACACTACCCACCGCAACAAGCCACGCATGACAAAACTCCCATAAAATGGCAGCTGAGTTAACTGGTTTTTACACTCGCCCAATCAAATTGAATGCCGTCCTGGAGCAATCTCTAGGATAATCGGACGTTAGCACGAAGCAAAGCAAAATTGTGCTTTTGGGCAGGAAATAGGGCATTTTTAGAATTAACTGCCCCAAAGACCTGCGATGCCATTGTGACTAAGACGTCAACTCCGTAAGTGCGTCGATGATTTGCTGATCATGGCCGTCTACCTTGACCGCTTTCCATACCCGGGCAATGCGACCATCGGCATCAATCAGAAACGTGCTGCGCTGAACGCCCATGAACTTCTTGCCATACATATTTTTTTCTCGCCAAGCGCCGTAGCTTTCGGCCACATTATGATTAACGTCGGCCAGCAATGGAAAATTCAGCTTGAACTTGCCGTGGAATTGCACATGGCTTTGAACGGTGTCGGTACTTACTCCCAAAACTTTCGCCCCGAGCTTCATAAGTTCCTTGCTTCGGTCACGAAGCGAGCATGCTTCTTTCGTGCAGCCAGGGGTGTCGTCCTTCGGATAGAAATATAGAATTACTGGTGAGCCTTTTAAGGATGAAAGTTTGACTTTGGTACCGTCGTTAGCAGGCAGTGTGAAATCTGGGGCGAGTTCCTTCTCCTCGATCCAAGCACTCATACGCATCTCCATTAGACGAACGCGTTTATTCGGGATGTATCGCGCGGTTTGCCTGCTGACTTCAATTGAGCCCGATTTTACTCTCTTTGCCCCAATTTTCTACTGGATTGACCGGCTTTAGTGCGTACAATGGAATTGTTGCATAGGAGTTTTTCACAAGGCAACTATCACACTATTGCAGTTGCAGAGGAATCATTGGCGATCACCGCAGCAAGCCTTACCGCGGCCAAGGAACGACCGCAACGTAGCCTTCAGGTGGCTTTAGTTGCAGCTCAGGTGGCCCACGATAATCGCGGGCAAAGCATTGTGTTGCTCGACTTGCGAGAAATGACAGCTGTGTTTGATTTCTTCTTGCTAGTCACGGGTAGTAGCCGCCGACAACTGCATGCGGTCGCCGATGAAATTGAACATACGCTCGCAGAGAAATATGGGGAAAAGCTGATAGGGATGGAAGGGTATGCCGCGGGCACGTGGATTTTGCAAGACTACGGAGACGTGGTGATTCACCTATTTGACGAAAAAGCACGCGAGTACTACTCCCTAGAACAATTGTGGACCGGAGCCAAGCGTATTGATTGGCAGCCGGCATCCGCGCCGCGCATTGCACAATTGGAATGATATTTCGTGAGATTTATGTACAGAACTTCGCCATTGCCAATTCTTTAAGCGAGCGAAGGTCTAGCTTGCCGGTTCCCAGGACGGGTATTTCCGGCACTTGGCAAAAGCTATCGGCGGCGGGAATCCACAGATTTGGTAGGCCAGCCGTGGCCAATTCGCGGCGGATTTGGTCGGGTGCTTTGTCGAGCGGCACATGCATCACAATCAATCGTTCGCCTTTGAACGAATCCGGCACGGCAGTGACTACGGCCATTAGATGATCGTCATCTCCGCCAAGAATGCGTTGCAAAGCCTCTTCGATTTTGAGATGCGGCACCATTTCGCCGCCGATTTTTGAAAAACGGCTTTCTCGACCAGTGATTTCGATGAATCCATCCGAGTCAATTCGGGCCAAGTCGCCGGTGATGTACCATCCATCGCGGATTACTTTCGCCGTGAGATCGGGACGATCGAGGTAACCCTTCATCACATTTGGGCCAGTAACCCACAGCATACCCGTTTCTCCCGGTGGTAAGTCTGCGGCGGATTCTAAATGGACTACTTTAGCCTGTACGCCAGGAATAGGCCGTCCAACAGTTCCTTCACGCGCCGTGGGACGGTTGTTATCGCGGTTGCGATTGGGAGGCACATTCACCGCGACAAGCGGTGATAACTCCGTACAACCGTATGCTTCGTAGGGGCGACATCCAAAACGAGCTTCAAAGGCATCAGATAGTTCCTTGGGTAGCTTCTCGGCCGCGCCAAAGACTGTATTTAACGAGCGAAATTCTTCCGGTTGCACACGCCGCAAGTAAATTCGTAGAAACGTCGGGGTGGCCATAAATACCGTCACCCGATGCTTGGCGCATAGTTCGCCAACTTGATGGGCGTCGCGGGGATCGAAGTGATACACACCCTGAGGCTCTAGCGTTAGCACAGTCCACAATGTTGCAGTGTAGCCGTAGGAGTGAAAAAACGGCAGTACTCCGATGGCTACATCATCTTCTTGTAAATGGATAGCTTCTTGAATGGCTTCGATCTGCGAAGCCACGTTATTGTGCGACAGCATCACGCCCTTCGGATCGCCCGTTGATCCGGATGTGAACATGACCGTGAGTAATTCTTTTCCTGAAACATCGTTAATACCCAGCCATTTTTCCAAAATGCTTGGCGGCAATTTCGCCTGGAACCAGGCGCTGATTTTATCCACCAAGTTGACTTGTTTGGCGAAGTCCTCAACCAAAACAACTTTAGCATTTAACTCAAGTTTGAATCTTTCCAGTATGCGCTGAGTAGTTAACACGTGCCGAATTCCGCACTGCGTAATGCAGTGATTGATAGTTCCGGATGACATCGTGTAATTTAGATTGACCGGAATACGGCGTAGCAGAGGTAGTGCAGCGTTCACAACCACACTGCCAGCAGACGGCGGCAGTAATACGCCGACATATTCTTCATTGGGGGCTAGCACTCTATGCGCCAGGATTCTTCGCAGAATGAGCGTGCGAAGCAAAAGGCTGTTGCCTGTCAGGGCGGCGCCGGTAGAATCTGCAACTTTAGGACGACGACCGAATTTGCGGCAATTACGCAAAAACTGGCGCGGCAGTGTGAGGCGATGTAATGGCAAGGATTTAAGAAACGAGTTTAGAGCGTCATAAGCAGATTCGCTCTTGCGGTATTTGACCCGTGTCAGTACGATTCTGCACCGAATTTGCCGACCAAGTCAATCGCTAAATTCAAGGGAGTGAGGCACAGCATGGGCCGCTTGTTTTTTCTATTCTTTGGATTCATCATCGGCGCCATTGTAATATTTGGCGCGTTCAATTTCCACGTTCTTGAGACGAGTTCCGGGCTACAGCTGTGTCCTAAGCGCAGTGCCAGCTTAAGCGAAACCTATATTGATATTCGCAAATTCACCGCAGCGGACTGGGCTAGCCATCCGACGCTTTCGGCTGATATCGTGGCCGCAGAAAAGCAACATTTGATGGGCGAGTCGCCAACAACGGCTGTCGAAAATACCGTGCATGAAATGATTAACGAAGTGCGACACCAGTGATCAATGAATAATGCTGCAGCAATGCAATTCAGCGTAACTACTCTTCCAAATGCTGGTGGCGCACGATTTCGCCTTCCACCATGTAAATGACATCTTCTGCCACATTCGTGGCCATGTCGGCAAGTCGTTCCAAATGCTTAGAAACGGAGTTGAGTTTAAGCAAATACTCCACGCGTCCGGGATGCTTTCGAATTGCTTCCATGATTTGGTCCCGAATGCGCTGGCGAGCATGATCGACCTCGTCGTCTTCACCTCGAACCTGTCGTGCTAACGCGGTATCGGCGTTCACGAGTGCATCAAGGCTCTGCTT
>DASRSD010000105.1 GCA_035656635.1 Pirellulales bacterium | reverse complement strand
CGACGATCAAGGCTGGCGAATCGAAATCAAAAAGTATCCACTGCTAACAAGCGTTGGCGCCTGGCGCCCTGCCGACAAGTCAGACCTTGAATCGATCAAATTAATACCAAGCTCCGATGGCTCTTCCATGTTATATGGCGGGTATTACACCCAAGATGACATTCGCGAGGTTGTGACCTATGCCGCAGCTCGTTATGTGACAGTCGTTCCAGAAATTGAAATGCCGGGTCATTCCACCGCTGCATTAGCTGCTTATCCCCAATTCTCTTGCACTGGAGGACCGTTCAGAATAGGCGCATTATGGGGCGTGTTCAAGGATGTTTATTGCCCAGGAAAGGAGGAGACCTTTACGTTCATCGAGAACGTGCTTGATGAAGTGTGCGAATTATTTCCCGGCCCTTACGTACATGTGGGCGGAGACGAATGCCCCAAGGATCGTTGGAGAAACTGTTCTGATTGTAAAAAGCGCATACAGGAAAATGGCTTGAAAGATGAAAATGAATTGCAGAGCTACTTTATCAAGCGAGTGGAAAAATATCTCGAGACCAAGCATCATCGATTGGTTGGTTGGAACGAAATTCTGCAAGGCGGATTGGCGCCAGATGCAACGGTGATGTCATGGCAGGGGATATCCGGCGGACGAACAGCGGCATCACAAGGGCACGACGTGATTATGTCCCCAGAGTCAAACTGTTACTTTGACCATACCGCAGATGTAGGAAGCAATCCGAAGGGGTCATCGGCTTTTTTGTTTGTTAGTACAGTTCCGCTTAATAAAGTGTATGCGTTTGAGCCCACGCCGGCAGATTTAACTCCGGAGCAAGCCAAGCACATTCTGGGCGCGCAGGGGAACTTATGGACAGAACGCATTCCAACTCAGGATCGGCTGGATTACATGGCCTTTCCTCGTGCCATTGCTCTGGCAGAATGTCTGTGGACCTCGCATCGAGGCGATTTTCCTGATTTTGCATCGCGGTTAGTAAGACACTTCAATTGTCTTGATCTCAACGGAGTGAAATATTACGACGATCCACTGGCTCATGCTATTTTCATCGGTCAATGGCGACCCGCAGATCAGTTATCGAAGCAACCTACAGACGTTGATTTTCTCATCACGCCACACCTGTTAGGACCCGGAAATTACGCAGTGCGGTTTGAATTCCTGGAAGGCAAGGATCAAATCGATATCAATAGTGTGGTACTTTTGGAGAATGGCAAGGAATTAATGCGCGACGCACATCCGGGCTTTTCTGGTCCGAAATCTCAAGCAAATTCTTACGTTCTATGCATTGCAGAATTAAAACCAGGTGCAACGTACACCGCGCGTGCGTCGATCATGGCGAAAAAAAGCTCCGACACAAAAGGGGAAGTGTTTTTGTTACGAACGCCATCGGAAACAAAGTCGATCGACGCAAAGTCGACTACCGATCGTCGCGATTAGCAAAATTATGGTTCGAAAGTCTCTGGATATGCGTCGCACTATTTACAAAGCAATTGTCACTGCTTTGTTAGTTGTGATTTCAATTCGCGTTGAAATTGCTCAAGAATTGCCAGCAAACACGCCTCGGTCGATATTCAGGGTGCTGGCCCTAACATCCCGCGCCAAAGACCATCTTGAGATGATTGCCGCTGCAACGCCAATGCTTCAGAAGTTGGCGGCTGAAAATAATTTCAGCGTGGACGTTACAGACGATCCAACAGTTCTCAATGACGAAAATTTGGCTCGCTATCAAGCATTCGTGCAGTTACAGGAAGCTCCCTTTGATATGTCGCCCGATCAGCAGTTGTCCTTGCAAAAATACATCGAGCAAGGACATGGGTGGGTCGGCATCCATGCTGCAGGATTGACCGGTAAAAAATTCCTGGCGCCAAACATATCTTACTGGCAATGGTTTGAAGACTTCCTAGGCGGAATAACCTACTCGCCACACCCCAAGTTTCAGAAGGGCACGCTTGTAATTGAAGATCATTCACATCCGGTTACAAAAAATCTTCCTGCGCAAATGCAGATTTCTGACGAATGGTATGAATTCAACGAAAGTCCTCGACCCCGCGTACACGTTTTGGCCACAGCAGATGAATCCACGTATAAGCAAAATAAGCCAATGGGCGATCACCCTATGATTTGGATCAATGAAAAATATCGCCGGATGGTTTACATCGCTATCGGGCACAGCGCCTCGCTGTGCGATAATCCCGATTTCCGATCGCTTATTCGCGATGCAATTCTGTGGGCAGCATCTGATCAGTGACTGATCAACGCCGGCAAATAAATAGCAAAAGTGGCTATTGACTTTTCGCTCCTTCAATCGGATAGCCGCGCCACACATACTCCAAGGCTTCGGGCAAGGTTTGTTGCTTTACGTTACGGTCGGTGTGCCCGGCATTATGAGCAAAAACAAACTGATAATGATAACCTTTGTCCGCCAGCACCTTTGCCATGTCTTCGTTGGCCACAACCCAGTCGTGCATGTTGTCGCGCATTACATTCGGATTCAAAAGATCTCGATCACCAACTTCCATCCAAATTCGCAATGGCTTTGTGGGACTGTTCGGAATCAAATGCTCGTGGAATTCCCAAGCACCGTGAGGTGTATCTGGGTTCGATGGCCATTGCTGATTGATGTAAGTGCCTGAATAAGTAAGCACACGATGATAAAGTTCCGGATGATACCAGGCCATGATCATTGCACACGAGCCGCCGGAGCTTCCACCCATACTTGCCCGGCCATCTGGGTCGGTCGTCAATTTCACATCACATTGCTGTTCTACGAAGGGCAATATCTCGTTTTCAACAAACTCGGCGTAAGCGGCCCGACATGGTGTCGTATTCCAATCCACGCTCGCTTCCCTGCGCATCTCCACCGCCATTGCCAATCGAAATGGCAATCATCACGGGCACCTTGTGCGCGGCAATTAAATTATCCAGAGCCGTGAATAATGCCGTGTCAGGTCCGTCGGCTCCAACAATAAAAGGCGTGGCAACGCCGGATACGTATTGCTTGGGGACATACACGGCAATTTTGCGCGTATAGGGAGCTGGATGGCTTGTCGTTACGACTAGCTTTGCCGGGTCGTCGGGATCGACCGTGCCAAATGTACCAGCTTCGCGAGCGATACCAGGGTAAATTTTGCTGCTGGTCGAACTCACCGTTAAATTATGGATGGTTCCTTGTGGAACACCCTCCTGCACAGACATTTCGAGTGTGCGATTGTGTGTTAGACCAATGATAAAATTTCCGTCGGTGTCCGCCGACGGTACGTCGCCATCGGGCAATTCCTTGGCCGTGACATACCCAAGCGTATTAGGATCACGTGTCGGAGGCGTGGGGCGCATTGGCCGTTTTGCGGGCGGAAATATTTGCTCGGTATTTTGCGCCGTTGCCGCATGAACGAATGCCACAAGGCTAATCAAAATCGCGCTCAACAGTTTGACTATCATAGGCACCTGAAAGGTCACTCGGTGATGTCATCTCGCTGCTTCCGATCGTGTCGCTACCGCAAAGAACGGACTATCTGAAATGCAATTGCTGAAATTCAAAACGGAGAGGATTTGGGACTCTAGTTCCCCACTGCCGCAAGATAAATCACAGTCAGGCTTTTTGTCAACAAGCCGTTTTTGGGCTTGGACTTGTGGTTTACCACGGGTAATCACGAATTGTCACGGACTCTCAGGAATGGTCAGTCTGATTGACCCACTGGGTCATTCCTTTCCGGCCTGGCGAGCCTTCCACACGGAGGTCTCGTCATGGTGCGTTTCAATTGTTCGCAACAGCCGCCGTTAATTCCCCGCAATGGTCACACGCTGGAAGTCTTGATCCCGTGCCGTGTCAGTAGTCCAGGCGCGGGAAAACAAGATATCCGCTCCAACGATGACCAACAAGCTGAACTTGAAAAGTGGCTAAAGGGGAATATCGACCTCCCCTTCAAAATTACGGTACTGGCCGGTTCTGGCAGCGGCGAATGCCTGGAACGCGCGGAGTACCTTCAGTTAATGGACTTGGTTGAATCCGACCACTTCGATCTGGTCATCAGTGAAGACTTAGGGCGAATCGTCCGTCGTATCCATGCTCACCTGTTCTGCGAGTTATGCATCGATCACAACACCCGGTTGATAGCACTCAATGACCATGTGGATACGGCGGAAGACGGCTGGCAGGACCGTTCCATTTTCTCGGCCTGGCATCACGAGCGGTCCAATCGTGACACTTCCGACCGGATCAAACGGACCCATCGCAATCGGTTCCTGCAGGGTGGCACGCTCCCAGTTCAGATTTACGGGTATCGTAAAAAACCTGGCGCCAAATCAGATGTTGATCTAGAGAAGCTTCCTGAAGCGGAGAAGATCTACGCCGAATGGTTCAATCGCTTAGATCGCGGTGCCTATTACACCGAGATCGCTGACTGGCTGAACAAATTGGTTGTGCCCCTTGGCCCATATTGCCGCGCTAACAAATGGACCGGAAGTATCGTTTCCCGCATTACGCACAACTGGATTCTCAAAGGAGTACGCTTTCGCAATAAGAAGCGGAGCAAGCGCCATAACGCCTCCGGTAAATACAAGTCAGAGGCGGCCGATCCCAGTGAATTGTTGATCCGTCCTGTCCCCCATCTCGCGTTTTTCGAACCAGCTTACTACGACCGGGTAGTTGCCAAAGCGGATGAGCGAAACGCCAAATTTCGGCGGAATGGCCATGGATCCGTCGATCCCTGTCGCAATCATGCAAAGAAGCGGGTGCGCTTCCCCGGCCAATGTATCAACTGCGGCATTTGTGGTCGGCAGTATGTGTTTGGAGCAAACGGTCAAAAAGACCGGCTGATGTGCATGGGGGCGCGCGAGCACAAGTGTTGGAACGGCATCTCACTCCATGGTCCGCTGGCGACGGAGAAGGTCTCCGCGGCAGTTTTTTCGCAGATTGAGTCACTTGCGGATTTCGAGCCAGAATTTTTAGCGATGGTGAACGGTGAGGCTCAAAGATTCGATTCTGCACAGACAGATCAGCTGTGGGAAATCAGCAGAAAAATCGACTCTGCTGGTCGCGAAATCGACAACTTGATGAAATTCATCCGCGGAGGGGATGATAGCACCCGCGTCCGTGATGAACTCAAAGCACTCGAAGTCCAGCAGACGAAATGTCTGCATGAGCGCCAGCTGCTAGCCGACACCCCGCAAAACCGCCTAATTCTGCCGCCGGTTGCTGAGATCAAGGAGTTAGCCCGGGAAGCGTTTCGCGACCTTACCACGAACAGCTACGATTTTGCCCGGCGGCTACGCACAGTGACCGCCCAAATTCAATTAAATCGGGGTCGTCAATATGCGAATTGTGCAAGTCGCTCATATGTGCATTATCTCCTCACCTAGCCTAAAGTCTTTGGAAAAATAGCGAAAGCCGCTTCAAATGTTGACTTTCCGTCGGATTAACTCAATCGTCCGTGTCTCCTTTTTTGTGGGGTCGAACACTTCAAGCCGCACGCTAGTGCCCGCATCTCCCCGAATAAGAGCTGAACATTCCAAGACGCTCTTGTGAGTCGTTGAAATACCGTCGATTTGTTGCACGAGCAAGCCGGCGGTCAGCCCTAACTCCTCCGCCGGTGAATTCGGAATGATCTTTGTAATCTGGAGGCAGTGACTTTGCGAATCAAACTCGAGTTTCGTTCCAATACCAACGACTTCCTTTCCTGTCGTAAGCGTGCTGGCGATGTGCGGAGTCAACGCCACACTTTCGAGGACGAGCTTTCCAATCGGATCGGAATGCAACTCTCCATGTTGATTGAGAAGCACGACTACACCCCGTCGCTGACGCTTTTCGAAGCCAATGAACGCCGAATAACCAGCTGTTCCCCCAGCATGAAGCCGGATGTCCAAGCCCGTTTGCTCCTTCGCCTTCGTTCACCCATGGCATCGCGGTTTGCCCGAAGTTCCAAAATTCTTACACGAGACCTTTGACCACAAGAACTACGGGATGGTAATTGCGCTGGTGGACGACGATGGTCCAAAGATATTCAGCGCAGGAAAATTGGATAATGGCACCGATCGAGAAGTTGATGCCGACACCGTC
>DASRSD010000104.1 GCA_035656635.1 Pirellulales bacterium | reverse complement strand
CCACCAATATCCAAAAAACGTCCGCAGGTATTCACTGAAGCCGACCGGATTCCGATGCGCTGCAAGTGCTAATTCTTCCAGGATCATCAATGTGGTCAGCACAGCGAGCACAATTAGACAGCCGCCCGCGAGTTTCATTTCGGCATTATAGCGTAGTGTGCAGCCGATTGCCGACATATTGCCGCCGGGGCCAATGTGGAGTTTTTATGGAAGTGACAAATTCGCACATGGCTCGACGGTGCCCGTCGGACAATTGGACTACCAGGTCCGGGCATGTCATGCCCGGCTTTGTGAACCGCGCATTACTCCGGCAATGGCATCGCCGGTGCGGGTCAGCAGCCTCACCCCTGGTCCTCTCCCATCAAGGGAGAGGGAGATGGTAATTGCGGAGCATAGTGGCCCAAAAAATCACTTGCCGGAAAATCGGGAGTTAGTATACTGATGAACAGTTGCCCGCGTTACCCCGCGGGTCGCACTGGGGGCTCCCTGCGGTCGATCCCAGCCACCCTGTCGTTAATACTATTAACGCCCGTTACGCCCGGCGAATCAGTCATCCATAAAACGTGTCAACAATTTACTAACAATGCACGCCTGCGGACGAAAATTGCCTGAGTTGTGTGATGCAGCCATTCGGCGGAAGCCGCAAACTGACGGCGGGCCAATTGCGACGTGGCGGACAGAATCACAGAATTGTGTCCAAGAAATAAAAAACTTGGCCAAACAATTATTCCCCACTCCAGATTCCGCATTACCCACTCCACACTCCCCATTCCCCACTTCGCATTCCCCGTCCCTCGTCGGTTGTTCTTCACTGCTTTACAATACTGACATGAACGATATTTCGACCACGCCTCGACCTGCGGTTGATAGCAGGACTGCCAATCGTGCCGCTGGAAAATCGGCCCTGGAGGAATTAGCCACGCCGGTGCAGTTTTTGAAAGGTGTGGGGCCTGATCGAGCCAAGCTGCTGCAGCGAATTGGCATGCGCACGGCGGCCGACGTGCTATTCAATTTCCCGCGCGATTATCAAGACCTGAGCGACGTGCGCCGCATTGACGCCTTGGAAGAAGATAAGCTGCAAAGCGTGCGCGGCACGGTGGAAGAAATCGATTTGCGAAACACGGGGACGGGCCGCTTTATCTTGGGCGTGCTGCTGCGGCAGGATTCGCAGTACTTGCGGGCGTTGTGGTTCAACATGCCGTTCATGGCCGATAAATTGCGGCAAGGACAGGAAGTGTTGGTTTCCGGCAAGCCCCGGTTGAAAGGAGGCCGCTGGGAAATGGCCCATCCGCGCGTGCAATGGATCGATTCCGACGAAGGGGAAAAGCCCGGCGCGCAACTGTTGCCGGTGTATTCGCTGACCGAGGGGCTCAAGCAAAGCGGCCTGCGATACATTGTAAAGCAAGCGCTAGAAGCATATGCGGGCTTGCTGGAAGAAGCGTTTCCGCAGCCGTATTTGGCGGCCCACCGTTTGCTTCCCATTCAAACCGCCGTGCACGAAATTCATTTTCCTGCGAGCAAGGAAAACGTGCAACCAGCCCGGCGGCGCTTCATTTATCAAGAGATGTTTGTGTTGCAGTTGGCGATGGCACTGCGGCGCAATGTGCAAGAAACTCGTCGCCAGGCTCCGCTGCTGGAAACCAGCGCGAAAATTGACGCCCGCATTACGCGGTTGTTTCCGTTTGAGCTGACGCCGGGGCAGCGCCGGGCGATCGATGAAATTGCCGCCGACTTGGCTCGCCCCACGCCGATGAACCGCTTGCTGCAAGGAGACGTGGGTTGCGGCAAAACCGTGGTGGCGGTTTATGCGATGCTGTTGGCCGTGGCCCATCGCTGCCAGGCCGCGCTGATGGCGCCGACCGAAGTGCTGGCTCGGCAACATTTGCGGACGCTGCAAAAAATGCTGGCCAATAGCCAGGTGCGGATGGCGCTGCTCAGCGGCAGCTTGACCGCCAAGGAGCGCGAAGAAACGTTGCAAAAGCTGGCGACGGGCGAAATCGATTTGATCGTGGGCACGCAGGCCATTGTGTATGCCGAGGCACAGTTCAAGCAATTGGGGCTGGTGGTGATTGACGAGCAACATCGCTTCGGCGTGCGGCAACGGGCGACGTTGAAGCAGGCCGGCGCCGATCCGCATTATTTGGTGATGACCGCTACCCCCATTCCTCGCACCGTGGCCATGACGCTGTACGGCGATTTGGATGTATCGATCATTTCCGAAAGCCCGCCCGGCCGGCTGCCGGTGCACACGTATTTGGCCGAGGAGGAAAATCGCGCCAAGTGGTGGGATTTTTTTCGCCGCCATTTGCGCGAAGGTCGGCAAGGGTATGTGATTGTGCCGCTGGTGGAGGTATCGGAGCACGTCGACACCGCAAACTTGCAGGCCACGTTTGAAGAATTGGCGCACGGCGAGTTGGAAGCGTTTCGATTGGGCTTGATGCACGGCCGCATGAGCGCCGAAGAAAAAGACGCCGCCTTGGGCGAATTTGCCGCTGGTCGCACGCAGGTGCTGGTTGCCACTAGTGTGGTGGAAGTAGGCATCGACGTGCCCAACGCCACATTGATGACGATTTTGGGCGCCGATCGTTTTGGGCTGGCTCAATTGCATCAAATGCGTGGCCGGGTTTCGCGAGGAAAGTTTCAGGGAAATTGCTGCGTGTTTGCCACCGAGCGAAGCGATAAGGATAAAACTGAGCGGAGCGATAAAGATACAACTGAGCGGAATGCTACAACGACCGAACCCACCGACAACACAAACGAGCGCTTGCAAGCGTTTGTGAGCACGACCGACGGTTTTCGGCTGGCCGAAATCGACTTTCAACAGCGCGGGGCGGGCGATTTGGTTGGCACCCGACAACACGGCCTGTCCCCGTTTCGCATGGCCGACTTGGTGCGCGATTCGGTCGTTGCGGCTGAGGCGCGCGAAGATGCTCGCCAGGTAATTGCCGCCGACCCGGAACTTTCGCAAACCGAGCACGCCCGGCTGCGTCAATTGGTGCTTTCTCGCTATGGAGCGGCGCTTGATTTAGGAGGCGTGGGCTAAATACATTGCGTGTGGAGACAGAAAAATGCGTTTTTACCTTGTTCATTTATCAATTTGACGATGGGAGGGGATAAGCTAAGCTTTCATTAAACTCTGTTTGGGTGCAGCGATTCCTAGGAGCCAGCATCATGCTGTGTGCACTTGTAGCCGTGATTTCGAAGCAGGCCGTACTTTGGACGACCATCGGCATCATCGGAATGCTGGGCCTGATCGCCGTGATCAGCCCCGCATTTTTCGCCAAGGTGGCCACGCGCAGTGCCCGGTGGGTCGACACCCGGAAATTTACCGACGCCCTAGACAAGCGCATCGACATTGACCGCTACGTGCTTCCGTTCAGCCGGTTGCTGGGAGTGGCGGTGCTGTTGGCCGTGGCCGTGTTGGCCTACGTGATGCTTCGCTACGCATGATTAGCGGCGCGATAGCGGTTCAACACCGGACTTGAGCGGACATGAATGCCCTTGGCCGCCGGGATGAAATTACCGGGCTGCTAAATGGCGAAAGCACGGTTCAATTACTATACGGTTTCAATTACTTTGCGGGCTTGATCGGCGGCGGTTGAATTTGTGTGAGGGCAATTTGGGCTGCTCTTTGCACCGCAGGATTGGAATCGCGCATCGCGGCCTTCAGCGGCTTGCTTGCATCATGGGCGGCCGGGCCGATTTGGCCAAGCGTTTGCGCGGCTAATGCGCGCACTTGAGGCGTTTTATGGCCCAGGAGCTCCAGGAGCGTGGGAACGGCCCAGGCGCCGCTTTGCGCCATGGCGCCCACGTCCAGGAAAATCCTGCCATCGCCGGTGCGCATCGCCTCCACGAGAACTGGCGCGAAGTTGGGATTTTTAGGATCGATTTTTTGGATCGCCAGTGCGGCAGCCAGACGTGTGGAATGCTCCGGGTTGGTCAGTGCCTTGGTTAATGCCGGCACGCTTGATTCGGCACTTGGTCCGCACTTGCCCAACGCATTCATCGATAATCGCTGAACTTCGGCATCGTTGTCGGCAACCAAATCGGTCAGCGCAGTGATTACACGGCTGTCCCAATTGGTTTGCTGATCTAAGCCGCGAACCGCTGCCTGGCGAGCCTCAGCTTCCGGGCTTCTGAGTTGGGCCAGCAGTTGGCTCGTGGGATCGCTGCCGCAACCCGCCAGACACAAGCACAAAGCGAGAAATGGCAGGCGGTACAGCAATCTACGGAACATGATCGATGGTTTCTCCCCCTGCACGTGTGCACAAGGCTACATACAAGGCTGCCGACATTTGATCTAACAGAAAATGCACCGAACCATCTCCATACAGGTGCAGTGCTCCGCCGGGATGCATGCTGGACGGCCCGTACGCGGAGACAATATCGCCATCGTTATAATATGGCGTATAGTTTAATGAAATGCCGTGCGGCAGGGTGGAATCGGCGTCGGCCGAATCATATCGCAGGGCGGTATTAGCGGCCGTGCGCCCATCGATCCAAACGCGCATCTTTTCCTCGCGGCTTTCCACGATCAGGACGGTATTCGATAGGCCGTCGGCTACATCAGATGGCCGAATTCTGGATGTGGGAAAGATAACGCCTTCGGGCCTCAATTCCGCTGCATACAAGTGATCTACGTCGGATGCAGCGAGCGAAACATAGTTGCCAATCGCATACTGTCCCGGCGGGTAATGCGAATCAGTTGTAAAATCCGGTCCAATGTAGGAAGGACAGCGATACATGGGTACTACGGTCGCCGCGGCCAATTGATTCGCCGGCAACATCGCGGAAACAGAATAGTCGATTGTGCGGTTAAGCCCTGTCAATTCGGCGTAGGGCATAATCACGCTTGCCCAACTGTGATTGCGAAGCGCACCGCTGGTATCCCAAGTGAACAGGTTGTCGGTATTGCTGGAAGGAAACACGCCTTGAGCTAACTGATAATGCAGAATGGCCATGCCAATTTGCTTGAGATTGTTCGCACACGCCGTCCGGCGCGCCGCCTCTCGCGAACTTTGAATGGCTGGCAGTAAGAATGCAATTAGCAGACCGATAATTGCTATCACTACGAGCAGCTCAATCAACGTGAATGCGCGTATCAAGCGGAGAGGGAAACTGCGAACTAAGTCCGGGCCGGTCCGCCACGCTACTGGGTCATTGCATGGGCAACCAGGATTCTTTGGCGCACAATCTAGCGGGCGGTACAAGCACATATGGGAACTGGCTGTCGACGAAGCACTCAAGCCAACTGTAGAGGGCCCGCTGCCGCTGGCTGTATGAGCGACGAAGCAATATCAGGGAATTGCACCGTAAAGTGCCGATGCTTCATTCGCAAGTGTCGCCGCTGATTGGGAGCGTTGTCAAGTGGATCGGCGCTTGAGTGTCATTCCTGGCGGCAATAGAATGGGTCAATCAAGTTTTTCCTACTTGTGATAAGTCAAGCGAATTCTGTTTCGTTCGTGGATGAGGCGCGCGAATTCACATCCTCCAATCAAAGTGCGGGTGGCTCTATGAGATGGATGGTCTCCCATCGAAGGCCGATTCCGATCTTCGCGATTACGTTGCTGGGCTTGTTTGAGCTCGCAACGTTGCGGTGCGCGGCACAAGAGTTAACTTTTGCTCCCTATAACAAAACCGGCATTTACAAAATCGGGGAAAAAGTTGGTTGGACCGTCGCTTTCCCGGAAGGTACAACACTGCCGATGGCAAAATACACGTACGCGCTCAAAAAGAATAATTTCGATGTCATTAAAAGCGGCGAGCTCGATCTATCGTCCGGCAAAACTGACATCGAGATTTCTACTAATGAACCGGCAATGCTGTATTTACAACTCACGCCTGAGGCATCGACTGAGAGCGCGGCTACAGATTCCAACAAGGAAACTGAGGATAAATCGCCGAGTGATCGACGTCGCCGTGCTGTAATCGCGGCTGGCGCGGCGGTCGCGCCCACTCAATTGCGACCGTCGGTCGAGCGCCCAGCAGATTTTGATGAGTTTTGGAACACAAAGATCAAAACCCTAAGGGAAATTCCGGAGAACACGGAGCTTACGCCAGGCGACAGCGGCAAGCCTGATGTCGAATACGCCACTATCAAAATGGATCATATCAACGGTGCGCATGTCTATGGTCAACTGGCCAAGCCGAAACGAGAAGGAAAATTTCCGGCTCTGGTGATTTTTCAATGGGCCAGTCCGCCCTATCCCTTGCAAAAGTCGTGGGTTACCAATCATGCGGCCAGCGGATGGCTTACGTTGAATATTGAGCCGCACGACGTACTGCCCGATCAGCCGCAATCGTACTACGACGCGTTGCCGTCAGCGATTAAAAACTACCAAACCATCGGCAACGATGACCGCGACAAAAGTTATTTTTTGCAGATGTATTTGGCTGATTATCGCGCCGTGGATTATATCGCCGGCCGGCCCGATTGGGATGGAAAAACCCTGGTGGTCATGGGGACCAGCATGGGTGGCCAGCAAAGCTTGTGTGTAGCAGGACTGCACCCGCAAATCACACATTTAATTGTCGATGAGCCGGCCGGCTGCGACACCAATGGTCCACTGCACGGTCGGCAATCGGGTTATCCGAATTTTCCGTCACGCAACTCGAAAATTATGGAAACGGCGCTGTACTTTGACGCTGTAAATTTCGCGCCGCGCATTAAGGGCAAGTGTCTAGTGGCGATGGGGTTCGTGGATACGACGGCGCCGCCCGCCGGCATTTGGACGGCGTTCAACCAAATTGCCGGACCGAAGGAAGCAGTGCCGATGATCGATTCGCCACACAACAACTTGGCCACACCAGCACAGCAACGGCCGTATACACAGCGTTCGGCCGAATGGCTGAATGCGTTGGTTCGCGGCGAAGACGTGAAACCAAACGCCGTTGCTGAGCCCGTCGGAGAAGTGGGCCATATCGAACCGCAATCTCGTTATGACGATCATCAAAACATGATGGATCAATTGGGCATCAAGCGGCTGCGTCGCGGAGCGGATGGCAACGACCAAAGCATTTACGATGAAGCGAAAGCGAATCCATATAAGGACAGCCTGCCCGACGTACTGACCATAAAAAATGGAAGCAAGGTTACTCGTCCCGAGCAGTGGCCCCAACGGCGTGCCGAGATTCTGGAAGACTTCGAACGGGAAGTGTACGGGTGGATTCCGAAAAACGTTCCGGCGGTGAAATGGGAGGTCACAGCTACTACCGAAAGTGACAGTGGCGGTATACCCACAATCACCAAAACGCTTGTCGGGCATGTCGATAACCGCGTTGATCCGAATATCACGGTGAATATTCAGGCCAGCTTTACAGTGCCAGCGAATACATCGACGCCGGTTCCAATCATGATTGTGTTCGGCGGCGCGTTTGGTCGCGGTGGATTCGGTCCTCGCCCTGGCGGCACCCCGATTGCAGTGCCGTGGACACAGCAAGCCATCGCCCATGGTTGGGGCTACGGGTATATCAATCCAGGAAGCATTCAGCCCGACAATAACCAGTTGCGTTCGGGCATCATCGGTTTGACCAACAAGGGCGAGCCGCGCAAACCGGACGACTGGGGCGCGCTGCGGGCATGGCAATGGGGAGTGAGCCGGCTCATCGATTACTTCGAGGCCAACTCCGATGCGAAAGTCGATCCGAAAAAAGTGGGCATCGAAGGAGTGTCACGCTACGGCAAAGCGGCGCTCGTTACGGAAGCTTTCGACGAGCGAGTAGCGGTTGGGCTGATCGCATCTTCTGGTGAAGGAGGCGCGAAATTGCATCGCCATCTTTTCGGCGAAGCAGTCGAGAATCTCACCGGTGGCGAGTACTACTGGATGGCTGGCAATTTCTTGAAGTACGGAGCCAGTGACGCAACCTTTGGATCGAAAACCGCGGCCGATTTGCCGGTCGATGCGCATGAACTAATTGCTTTATGCGCGCCGCGCCCCTGCTTCATCAGCTACGGTTCGGTTGAGCATGGCGATCCAAAATGGGTGGATGCCCACGGCAGCTTCATGGCCGGGGTGTTGGCAGGACCGGTCTATCGGATGCTGGGCAAAAAAGATTTCGGCACGCCGGGAGATTACTTAACCGATGAAATGCCTCCGGTCAAAACGCTCATTGGTGGCGAATTGGCGTGGCGGCAGCACGAAGGGGGGCACGATGTTACCCCGAACTGGCCGGCGTTCTTTGAGTGGGTGGGGAAGTACATACAAGCGCCGTCAGTCGATACCTCAGCGGTGCGAGTTGATGACTCTGCAACAACTATTTCATCTAGTTCGCAGGTTGCCGATGCCAATGCTGCCGATCTGCCGGTCCCTCGAACAGACAAAAACTCTCAAATTGCGCATGCACTCTTGCTAGAGAAAGCCAAGCAAGGTGACATCGACATTTATTTTGTCGGCGACTCCATTACACGGCGCTGGAGCACCAGCGATCAACAGTACCAAGCCAACTTGGCCAACTGGAACCAAAACTTCTTTGGCTGGAATGCCGCGAACTTTGGTTGGGGCGGCGACACTACTCAAAATATTTTGTGGCGTCTGAAAAACGGTGAGCTGGATGGCGTAAATCCAAAAATAATTGTCGTCCTGGCGGGCACAAACAACATTGGCATTAAACCCGGTGATGAAACTAAAGTTACCGACATGGCCAGGGGAATCAAAGCTATTTTAGATCTCTGCCAACAGAAAGCTCCCGGCGCGACGATCATCTTGACCGCCATTTTTCCCAGGAACGATAACATTGCAGTTGTACCAACCATTAATCGTGTGAACGAGCAAATTGCCAAATTTGCCGATGGCAAAAGGGTGCGCTATTTGAACGTGAACGACAAGTTGGCGGATCAAGACGGCAAATTATTCGACGGCATGACGAGCGACAAGTTGCATCTCACCGTTAAGGGCTATCAAGTTTGGGCCGATGGCCTTAAGCCCATCTTTACCGAGGTTCTTGGTTCGCCGGCAAAGGAAGATCACGCGCCACCACCGACCGGCGATCCCAGCGCTGCGGGAAAATAACGCCAGCGGCGCACAGATCAATTCGGCGGATGGCAACACGACGTTCTTTGTAAATGGCGCCAAAATCACAGTTTCCTACGCTATGGTGGAGGGTCGCTGGTAAAAGTTCTTGTATTGCTTGTGGTGAGACGACATAATAATCACCGTTATCTGACTGCAAAAACGGATAACGTCGGAAGTTTGCTTCCGATCAAATGAAGGTGCCAGGGGGTTTTAAACTGATCGCGCTTTGGGGGGTGTTCTGGCCGTGTGGCCTCTCCCCGGTAGCGTTCCTGCTGCCATCGTTGTATTGGATATGATATATCGATCGTCGGATCGGTGCTGTCTGGTTATTTCGCAGCAAACCCCATGATGCCCCGACGGTAGTTGGTCTGACCATTAAAACGGTAAAATTGAAACAGTTTTTGCCGTTTAGGGAGAGGCATTCATGCGCCAGTCTTGGCCTTGCTTGATCATATGCAGCGCGACACTGATCGGGGCCGCAACGTCCGCGTGGTCACAGACGTCTCTCACCGCCGGTAATCTTGCTTATAAGTCGTTGGGAACGCAGAGTACCACTTTGAGTCAAACCGGATATATCGGTACTTATCTCGTCGTGCCCCCCGGCGGCGCCACGATCAATTTCGATGTGAATGCCACCGGCACAGGCTCGACCGCACACATGAATTTGGTTATCGCCAATTCGACATTCGGCTTCAACATCAGTGGCAGTTCAGCGACGGACTACGACACGCAGAATGTCTTTTTGCCCGGTGGTCCTAATAACACTCCCGGCACCTACTTCGTCCAAGTCCAGCGCGATTACGATAATGGGGTCAACAAATCATTTGCGGTCAATAACCTCAAAGTGAATACCGTCAGCGGAGGAACTGCTACGTTCGCCAATGACAATATCAGCAGCACCGCTGCCGCTACCGACGCAACGAACGCGGCGAACACCTACATCAGTAATTTTCGCGAAGCTCCAATGAACTTGACCGTGCAGGGGGTCAAAGCTGGCACGCCGATCACGCTCCAAGAAACGAACTCGGCTTTCAAGTGGGGGACGGCAGTGCTAGACGGCATCAGCACATACATTCCGCTATCGCCTGGGAACACGCAAACGTACACTTCTACACAAACGAAGTATACGAATATTCTCAATCAGGATTTTAATAGTGTTACGCCAGAAAATGCCGGCAAATGGAGCGAAAGCGACACAGCGGGGCAACTTCAGAGTGTTGATCGATTGCTGAATTATGCTTCACATTACGGCATGCGCGTGCGCATGCACAATGTGGTTTGGGGATCGCAGCAACCCACGGACATTAATTCGGATTTCTCCGGTAACAATACCAGCGCCATTACTACTAGGCTCAACAATCGTATTGCCAGTTACGTGGGAGGCACCGATAGCATCACCGGCAAGCCGCGAGCAACTGAGTACTCCGAACTGGATGTCTACAACGAGAGTTATCACACGGGGGCGGCCAACAGCAATAGCGCCAATAATGACGACTATTGGACCACAATGGGCGCTACCAACCCCAACGGTGGCGCCGGCTGGACGGCTGGTCTGTATAACCAGGTACAAACCGCGGTCACCAACGCCGGCGCCACGACCAAGCTCTTCACCAACGAATACAATGTTCTGAATAACAATTCCGACCAATTCGGACAATGGTACCAGCAGCACATTGAATCGATTCGCAATGGCATCAGCAACGGCAGCGGCGGCGGTACCCCTAACTCGGGCGCGGTCACCGGGATTGGCACCGAATGGTATAACACGCCGGGCGTCGGCACGAATGGCAGCGAAGTAGATCCGGCGCGCGCCTATGCAACCTGGCAAAACTTGGCTGCTCAAGGGCTTCCGCTGGAAGTCACCGAATTTGGCGAAACCACCGGCACTGCATCCGTTGAGGCCACATCGCTGACGACCGCGATGACGCTGGCCTTTGGTACGCCTCAAATGACTGGTTTCACGCTGTGGGGCTTATTGGCTTACACGAATCAATTTTCGGGCGCGCAGGGTTCCGTTTTGTATAACTCCAGTTTCCAAATTACGGCCGCCGGGACAGCCTACGAAGCTTTGCACAACTCCTGGATCACCAACATGACAGGCACGATCAATGCCGATGGAAGCGTGACGTTGCCGGACTCAGCGTTCTATGGTGACTATCAAGCCCTCATTAATGGCAAAACCTACACTTTCAATTTTAATCCCTCGACAAATAGCTATTCGATCAGCGTGCCAGTTGTGTTGGGGGATTTTAACGGGGATGGTCATTTAACCAGTGCTGATATCCCCGCCATGCTGAGTGCCCTCGTAAATTTGGCGAGTTTTGAAGCGACAAACGGCTCGAGCTATGTGACCTCCATTGGCGACATCAATCATGATGGCCAAGTAAACAACATCGACATACAAGCACTGCTTAATCTGTTGTTATCCGGCGGCGGAAGCTCCGTCGCCGTTCCTGAACCGACGGGCCTAGCGCTATTGGGCTTGGGCGGTTTGGCACTGATCGGCCTGAACCGTCGCCACAAAACACAACGCAACAGGCGGTCGGCGCGGATTTAAGCGGCAAGTAGTTCGTTGCCGCATCCCACATTTTCTTGACGCCCCAAGCCATGGTCGTGGCCGTGAGGCCATCAAGGCAGGCCCGTCTCAGCCAGTATATATAGGGGGACTCGCGGTTCCTCCATAAAAAGTTCTTGTATTGGGGGGAAAGCGATGGCATAATAAGCAGCGTTTATCCGACTGCAAAAACGGATAAATGCTACAAGTCTTGCGGTTCGCTCGAAGTATGCTGGGGGGAATCGCACCGGTTTATGGGGGTGTTCTAAATCTGCTGTAGGTCGGCGCGGCCGCCCCATCGCATTGCGCCTCGTACAAACAGAACTTCTGGGTGAAGGAGTAATACCATGTTGACCTTCATTAAACGCGCTTCCTGCATTGGCTTTTGTGCCATGATTGCCTGGCTCATGCCCTGCGCATATAGCTGGGCTGGCATAACCTCAACCAACGATGCATTTGCTTCCACTGGACAGGTGTTATGGCCCGTTGGCGGCGCGGCAGGAATCAGCATTCAAGCCGGCGGAGGACCTCAAGTCGAAACATTTTCCGACCAAATCTTCCCCACGGGATTGCAATTGGGCACCAACGGCGGCGCCAATGTCGTTGTCGTAGGTGAATCGGTTGATAACGGTGGCATTCTGGCGGAAACGTTTACGCCGTCAACCAACTTTAACTTGGGTGCGATTGCATTTATTGCCGGCGGTGGTACGGGGAATACCAATCCAAACGGGTTTAATCAGACGGTCCATTTATATGACTTTGGCATTCCTGGTTCGGCCGGTTACGCTGGACCCACAGCGGACGCCCCTGCCGGAAGCAATCCATATCGAAACTGGACCGACTACGTTCCAGGACCGAACGGCTATAACAAAACCGATTTGCTGGGTGGCGGCAGCGGTGACATTGTAACGTACAATCCAAACCCCGGTCCGGAGCGCTTTTTTGAATTTAATTTCACCGGCAGCGATCAAATCGCCTTGCAAGCCGGTCACTTGTACGCATTCGAATTGTGGGGAAACGATCAAACCGGCACGGTGTTTCTACAACGCAGCAGCGGAACGATGGACAGCAACACCAGTCCCGCGGCGAAAGCGCATTTTTACGACGGCGGCGAGGGATACAAAGTGGCCGGCGGCCAAATTCCCGATAATACCCTCAATCGCAATCACTTAGCTTTTTCTGGCGTCACACGCGATTTGTATATGGCCGTCTATGCTGCGACTCCCAGCATTTTACTGGGAGATTTGAACTTCGATGGCCATGTCGATTCCAAAGACATCGGCGCTTTGGAGCTGGCCTTAACCAACACCAGCGGCTATTTGTCGACCGATTTTGGCAATGGCACTCCCGGTTCCCACGGTGTAACGGCCAGCAACATTGGCCAATATGCCGACGTGACGGGCGGGTCCAAATTCAACAATATGGACGTGCAAGCCCTTCTGAATTACTTGATAGCAGGTCATGGCAGCGTTACCGCGGTGCCCGAGCCGTCTTCGCTTGTGCTTTTGAGCCTGGCAGGCACTGGGTTACTATGGGCGCGAAGACGACGTCGGAATAGAATCTCCTAAAAATTGTGATTTTTTTCAGAATTTGCTTGCAGCGAATAGAGTTTCGCGCCACAATAGCAACGGTGAACAATTAGAGCAGAGGCCCGACTGGTTGCGATTCATTTCGCAGCCGATCGAGGATGTCGCTACGGAACGGAAGCGCCGGTAGATGAGGCAGTGCAGCGTTGATTGTCAGCTTTCCGGTAGCTGAGAGTGACACATCCTTGTTTTTGAGGGAGGGTCTTATGTCGAAGATTCTGAGGGGGTTCACAGCTTTTGCTGTAGTTCTTGGCCTAATGATTTCGGTAACGGCCGCCTTGGCCTCTACGGGGAATTTTACTTCTCCGTTAACATCGAATCTTGTAGTTTCAGTCGATATTAACGGCGGTGTTATTGCCAGCAATAACACGACGACGGAAGGTTCCAATGGTCCCAGTGGTAGTCCAACGTTAAGTCCTGATCCGTTTGGCGTGACATGGTCTTCTTGGGGCGGTCCGGCGAGTACAAACGGTGATGGTATCCAGCTACCTAATAGTGCAGCGTCGCCGACGAATGCCGCAGCCAGCATTACGAAGAACTTTGGTTCTGCGAACGTCACGCTTAGTATACCGGGCACCGCATCGAATTATGGCCAAGTTAGCGGCATCGCATCGTTGAATGGACGTGATCGTGGTAGTCCTTCAGGCGCCGCTAGCGATAGCGATTTGTTCCGTGACTTCGAGTTCGCAGGTACCAACAGCAACGTTCAAAGCACGAACTACCTACAACTTGCAGTGTCGGGGCTTACTCCTTCCACACCGTATGAGATCGCTCTTTATTCGTATGACAGCTCGGGCAGCCACACGACAAATTGGACCGCCACGGCCCCTTGGTCTAACACCACCGTCGATAATCACTTTGGCTGGAATCCGGATAGCGCCTCCTTACTTCCCGCTGGTTATACCTTTGTTGCTGCGGGCGACTTTGTGGCTCCGCACGATGAGCAGTCAATTACCTGGACCGCTGGCACCACGCCTGCGCCCGCAGTATTTACGCTTACCACAGACGCGACCGGATCGCTGACGGTTTATGGTTGGGGTGGCAATGGAATTTCGACGGATGCTGCCAACGACAACGGTGGACAAAACGCAGATACCAGCTACCTCGCCGGCTTTCAGATTGCCGCGGTACCCGAGCCCGGCACGCTGGTTTTGTTGGGTTTGGCAGCTCCCGCGTTGTTGTGGGGCGCGCGAAAGCGAAAGTAAAGGAGTAACTTTTGAATTTCCGTAAGTGGGAAAACGGAATGCTTTGACATACCCTCGCCGCTCCTGGCGCGCTGCACCGCGCCAGGAGCGGTTTTAATAGTACAATGGTAGCTTGGGTCGAATTTTGTTAAACTAATTGGATTGGTTTAGCGCAATTCTTGCGTTAGTGGGGATGAAAAACTTATGGGGGTTGTGCCATGAAGCACAATTCGAGTTTCTTATGTTGGTTTATGCGCGCCGATCTGCATCTCGGTTCGCAAAAATCAGTGATCATTGCTCAGCGATCAGCGAATAGGCCGGGACCCGAGGATCGGCAGCCCGGTAGCGACCTAGCGCTCCCTCGTCAAACTTCGGCCGCTGAAACGGGCTTCACGCTGGTCGAGTTGCTGGTGGTCATTGCCATCATCGGCATTCTCATTGCGCTATTATTGCCTGCAGTGCAAGCGGCGCGGGAAGCGGCCCGTCGCAGTCAGTGCGTCAACAACCTCAAGCAAATTGGTCTGGCGATTCACAGTCATCTGGATGCCAAGAAGTATTTTCCCACCGCCGGCGCCAATGTCGATAACGTTGACGGCACTTCGCAATGGGATACCACTGCTCTGTATGGGTTTGAGCGAGGAAGCTGGATGTATCAAATTCTTCCATACATGGAAGAACTGCAACTGTATCAGTTGGGGCGCGATGTTGGCGAGCATAATTTAACTGCATTGGGAGGCAAGGACCTGGCCGAAATTCAAATTCCCATGTTTAACTGCCCTACGCGGGGAGATCGCACCAGCTTGCTCACCGACACCGCTCACTTGTATCACGTTAACGACTACGTTGGCATTATGTCGGACTTTCAAAATTCGGATTGGCAATGGAACCACTATGGCGCCACAGCGGGCGCAACTGGAGCGCCTTCAGTTCCGACAGATGAGGTTCACCGGGTTTATCGCGGAATGTTTATGAAAGCCGGTCACAACAAAAGCTCGTGGCCCGGTTTCCTCTTGAAACCACCTCAAGTTTCCGACGGGCTTTCGAAAACAATTGCAGTCACAGAAGAGGGGGTATGGTCCAAATTCTATCAATGGCAGGGGCTTTCCACCGCCACCGGTTATTGGCAGGAGCCTGGTTGGCCGCATGGCGCCCATTGGGATACTTTGCGTTGCATTCGAGCAGGCAGCTTTCCCACCTTCCAAAACGATGAGCTTAGCCGATCGGTCTTTGGCACCCGTCAGTCCGAACAAGGATTTGGAACCGCGCACAAAAATGTTTTTATAGCGGTCTTCGGCGATGGCTCCGTTCATCCGCTGTCAACCAACATGGACTTCACGGTCAAATGGGGAACAACCGATCTCGACGCAGCAAATTCCGGCATTTTTGCCCGATTAGCCGTGCGCGATGACGGCCAGACTGTCGATTCGAGCGCTTTTTAGTCCGTGCCCTGGCCATCGAGGAGACAGGTGTAATGCCATCCACGGGAATGAACACTTCGCCCTCGAAGCACACATCTTGTCTTTTGCTTTCAGCGATTTTACTTTTGGGTGGTTGTTCGGGCGACGAAGGCGCAAGTGCAATTGCCGCCGTCAACGGCAGTAACCTTCAGCGGCTGACCAACCTCTATTCGGCCTATCAATTTGATCATTATGGCCCGGGGCCTGCCAACGAGACGGAGTTTAAAGCGTGGATCAAAAAAAACATGGGTCCGTCGCGTTTGGAGTTGATGCACATCGATCCGAACAACATCGACGGTGTGTTTATTTCCGAGCGAGACCACAAGCCCTTTAAAATCCGGTACGGGGTCAGTGGCGGCCATGGCAGCGGCAATGCCGTAGTGTTTGAACAAGACGGGGTCGACGGCAAGAAGCAGGTCGGTGCGAATGGTGGAATTGTGATGGACGTGGACGACGCTCAATATCAAGAGATGTGGTCAGGTAAATGGCATCCTCCTGCGGACCCCAATGCTGCTCCAGCCTTGCCGGGCGCTGGCAGCCAAAGGACGGGAAAATCGCAATAAAGGGCGATTATCCAAAGAGAATCATCCATGATCGAACGCACTTTGCAAATGAACTGTTTTGTGGTTTGGTTTCCATGCCTGCTATTCACGTTTTGTCTGGTGGGCTGCGCCGAAAACGTGAATTCCTCCGATCAAGTCAGCAAAGCGGTGGCTGCGGTGAATACCAGCAACATCCAGCGATTGGCAAATCTTTACTCTGCATTTCAATTGGATCATTACGGAGCTGGGCCGCACGGGGAATTGGAATTCAAGCAGTTCATCACGGATGTGATGGGCCCGGCTCATCTGACTTTGATGCAAATTGACCCTCATCACATCGATACCGTGTTTATGTCGGAGCGAGATCATCAGCCGTTTCGTGTGAAATATGGGCTCGGTGGCGGACCCGGAGCGGTTAACGCGGTGATCTTCGAAGAGCAAGGAATCGCCGGCAAACGGCAAGTGGCATTCAACGGCGGCAAAGTCGAGGAGGTTGAAGATGCCCGATACCAAGAATTGTTGAATGGCGATCAAACAGTCTCGCCAGCCGCTGATCCCGGCGGGTAGTGGTGAGTATTTTGCACAAGAATGATGGTGTTGGCGATTGATGACGGATTATTTGCCATGATAAACGCGAGCAGGACCGTCGTTATTTTCCCGTGGTCGGTTTTTCGTCGGCGGATGCTTTCGTGGCGTCTTTGTCCATCAGGGCGGCCTTATCGGCAGGAATGATTTCGATGCCGTTGATTTCCGGGTTTTCCACGTTTGGCGTAAATGTAATTTTTAATTTCCCATCCGTAATTTCCACCGGCACCGATTCAATGTAAGCCCGTTGCGGGCCGCCGGCTTTTTTCCAAACGTCAAAATCCTTGAATTCCTTGTCTTGCACCTTAAAGCTGAACACGCGGTCGCCCGGTCCGCCAATGCCGTCGAACGTTTCGGCAAAGTGCAGCTTGATCACATATTTTCCGTTAGGAACCTTATACCAGAACGATTTCATGCTGTAATGTTCGCTGCGATATAAAGCGGGGTCTTTCGTGTTCTTAATTTCCATTTCGTCCGGCCGATCGATCGTGTCGCCTTCCTCAAAACCCCCTTCTTTTGTCGTTACGTCCGGAAGCCAGGTATGGCCCTGGGAATCTTTATACGGGGTGGTGGAACCGGCGCGAAACCGAATGATGGGCGACTCGGCGGATGATTTGGCGTCGGATGTTTTCCCGTCCGATTGGGCCGCGCTCGGCTGGGAACTGCACACATAGGAAACAATGGCAGCCAACATCAGGCAGTGTAAGCAGCGAACGAAAATCGTTTTGTAAGACATGGTTTTTCCTTTCCCCCTGGAATTCGAAATCAACTCAATTAGCATAACTATCCTACTCCGCACTGCAACCGCTGGGCTGCAAAAATCTGAAGGACGCCGAAGCTCGTCGCGCACTTCAAAATGTTTGTGGCACCGACAATTCTTTCCTCGTTGCCCGACGCCACCGGTAAATTACTTTCATGAGTACTTCCACGTTGCCTCGTAAACGCCGTGCTGTCGAACGAACTAAAAAATTTGCGCGCGGAACGCAAAACGGGAAACTACCTGCCTACAAAAATAGCAAGCTGTCCGCCGAAAAGCGCGTGAAGGATTTGCTCGCACGAATGACGCTGGACGAAAAAGCGGCACAAATGATGTGCGTGTGGCAGGAAAAAGCTGCCAAGCTGGTGGATGACCAAGGGAATTTCAATCCGCAGAAAGCCGCGGCCAGCTTTCGCAAAGGACACGGCTTAGGGCAAGTGGGCCGGCCCAGCGACGCCGCCGGCGGCTTGAATGCCCGCCGCACCGCGGAGCTTACCAACGCCATTCAAAAGTTCTTTCTTGAGCATTCGCGCTTAGGCATCCCCGTGATCTATCACGAAGAATGCCTGCACGGCCATGCCGCTGTCGATTCCACGAGCTTCTGCCAGCCGATTGGCTTAGGCGCCACGTTCAATCCTGAATTAGCACAGAAGCTATTCGCCATGACGGCGCATGAAGCCCGGGTGCGCGGCACGCATCAGGCCTTGACTCCGGTCGTCGACGTAGCTCGCGATCCACGCTGGGGCCGCGTGGAGGAAACCTACGGCGAAGATCCGTATTTGGTAGCCCAAATGGGCATGGCGGCCGTACGCGGCTTTCAAGGCAACCGCTCCTTTAAGGGCCAGAAAAATGTTATCGCCACGTTGAAGCATTTCGCAGCACACGGCCAGCCGGAATCGGGCATGAACTGTGCGCCAGTCAACATTTCGGAACGGGTGCTGCGGGAAACATTCCTATCGACTTTCAAAGCCTGTGTGCAAGAAGCCGGCGCCATCAGCGTGATGGCCAGCTACAACGAAATCGACGGCATTCCCTCGCATGCCAACCGGTGGCTGTTGCGCGATGTTTTGCGAAAGGAATGGGGTTTCCAAGGGTTTGTGGTCTCCGATTATTATTCGATTTGGGAATTGCACCATCGCCCTGAAACGCATGGCCATTTTGTGGCCGCCGACAAAAAAGAAGCCTGCGCGCTAGCGGTGAAAGCCGGCGTCAATATCGAGCTGCCGGAACCCGATTGTTATTTGCATTTAGCCGAATTGGTCAAAAAGGGAGTACTGAAGGAATCGCAGCTCGATGAGCTGGTGGCGCCAATGTTGTTGTGGAAATTCAAACTCGGTTTGTTCGACGACCCATACGTTGATCCCGACGAGGCGGAGCGCGTGGTGGGTTGCGACGAACATCGAAAGCTGGCGCTAGAGGCAGCCCGGGAAACCATTACGCTGCTAAAAAACGACGGTAGCATCGTGCCGCTCAGGGCCGCTAACATGAAAACCATCGCGGTCATTGGCCCGAATGCCGGCCGCTGCTTACATGGGGGCTATAGCGGCGTGCCTAAGCACAATGTTTCGGTGCTCGACGGCATCAAAGCCAAGGTGGGTGACCGCGTGCATGTACTCTATAGCGATGGCTGCAAAATCACGCAGCCGGGTGTCTGGGGACAAGACGAAGTATTCCCCAGCGATCCGGCCGAAGATCGTCGACAAATTGCCGAAGCGGTGGAAGTGGCCAAGCAAGCCGACGTCATCGTGTTGTGCCTCGGCGGCAATGAATTAACCTCGCGCGAAGCTTGGAATCTGAAGCACATGGGGGATCGCACCAGTCTCGATTTAATCGGACGCCAGCAGGAATTGGCCGACGCCATGTTAGCCACGGGCAAGCCGGTAATCGTGTTTTTGTTCAACGGCCGGCCGCTGTCGATCAATTCGCTTAGCCAGCACGCACCCGTAATTTTTGAGTGCTGGTATTTGGGACAAGAAACCGGTCACGCCGTGGCCGATGTATTATTTGGCGATTACAACCCGGGCGGAAAGCTGCCGATCACCATTCCGCGCTCCGCCGGTCACTTGCCGGCTTATTACAACTACAAGCCGTCGGCACGCCGCGGCTATTTGTTCGACGACGTCTCGCCGTTGTATCCATTTGGCTTCGGGCTAAGCTACACAAGCTTTACATTCAGTCCGCCGCGGCTGGAAAAGAGAAAAATTCGCCGCAGCGGGCGTACCCGGGTGCTGGTAAATGTGACGAACACCGGCCGGGTGCGTGGTGATGAGGTTGTGCAAATGTACATTCGCGATTTGGTCAGCTCGGTTACGAGGTCCATCAAAGAATTGAAGGGTTTTCAACGCGTATCGCTCGAACCTGGTGAGACCAAAACCGTGGCGCTGGACATCACGCCCGACCGGCTGGCGTTTTACGATGTGGGCATGAAATACGTGGTCGAACCGGGCGAGTTTGAAATTATGGTGGGCAATTCTTCGCGGGATGCAGATTTGCAAAAGGTAGTTCTTGCGGTGGTGCAGTAACCGGCAGGCAACGCTGGACAATCAATTCCATCGGAATTTTTGAGGTCTTTCATGGCGGAAGTCCGTCCTGCTTCTGAGAAGCTTTCGTTTGTCGAAAAAGCAGGCTACAGTGCCGCCGATGCCGCCGCCAATTTCGTCTTCATGACGATGATTTTGTTTCAAGGCAATTTCTACACGGACGTGTTTGGGCTGACTGCTGTTGTTGCCGCTAACATTTTGATTGTTTCTCGACTGTGGGATGCGTTTTTTGATCCCATTGTTGGCGTGCTTACCGACCGCACGAACACGCGCTGGGGAAAATTCCGTCCCTGGATTTTGTTCACCGCCCTTCCCTGGTGCGTGGTGATGGTCCTGGCCTATACCACGCCGAACCGCTGGAGCTTGGGCTCCATGATTGCCTACGCGGCCTTCACCAACATTTTGATGATGACCATTTATTCGATGAACAATATGCCTTACAGCGCCTTGGGGGGCGTGATGACGGGCGACGTGAACGAACGCGCCAAGTTGAATTCGTTTCGCTTTGTGTCGGTGAACATTGCGCAATTGATTGTCGGCGGCTTCACACTGCCATTGGTGGCTAAGTTCGCCGCCGGTCATGCCGCACAAAATGGTTTGACCGCCGTCGGCCTGGCCGATAAGCAATACGGTTGGCAGATGACGATGGCCATTTGGGCCGTCGTGTGCTTGGTTCTGTTTATGATTACGTTTTTTACGACGAAGGAGCGCATTCAGCCGCCCCCCACGCAAAAATCGTCTGCCAAGCAAGATTTTTCCGCTCTGCTCAAGAGCAGCCCGTGGGCCGTCATGTTCCTGATGACGCTGGTGCATTTTTGCATTCTCTCCTTCCGCGGCAACGCCATGTACAACTACTATCACCATTTCGTCGACAAAGGCGTCATGTACGACTGGCTGCAACGGCTGGGTTTAACGGCGCCGGCCGGCGCCCCGGCTTCGGGCGGAATTTTGGAGACGTTGGGTTACATCGTGCACGGAGATCGGGCCAACCTGGCCGATTCCAACGTGGCCGACGTGTTCAACAGCATCGTGAACATTTTAGAAAAAGTCACGATGATTGTGGTCATTTTGCTTTCGCCGGCACTCTCGCGGCGATTTGGAAAAAAGACGGTCTCTGTGGTCGGGTTTGCCTTGGCATCGGTCGGTTCATTGGCTTTCTATACGCTGAAGCCCAGCGACGTGGGAAGCATGGCGCTGTTAACCGTGTTTGTCGCCGCCGTGTATGCTCCGACGAGCCCCTTGGTGTGGGCCATTTACGCCGACGTGGCCGATTACTCTGAATGGAAAACGGGCCGGCGGTTTACAGGCATTGTGTTCGCGACGATTGGTTTTGCGCTGAAGTGTGGCCTGGCGCTGGGTAATTCTTCGTTCCTGTGGATCATGGCGGGCCTTTTCAACTACAATCCCAAGCTGGATCCGGCGCCGGAAACCTTGCAAGGCTTTCGCATTTGCGGCACGCTGATCGTGGGAATCTTGTTTGGAGTTTGCACGCTGTTGTTGTTGGCTTATAAACTCAACAAGCGGCTGACCATTCAAATGGCCGATGAATTGGCCGAACGGCGAAAGAATTTTGCAGCTGCTTAAATCGCGCGTTTTCTATTCGCACACTTGGCTATTCCGTAGGCTTGGCAACCACGTCAATAATGGCCTTTAGAGCCGGCTTGGGTTGGCATTGCCGATCGAACAACAGCGGATGATCGATGCGCGGCTTTGGCCAATAGTTCAGCCAAGAGCGGCCGTCGTCCAGGCCCCAAAACGTGACGCGAGTAATCACGTCTTTGTGCTTGTCAAACAGTGCAAACAGTTTGGCATATTGCTCGGCCTGGCGTTGTAGAATGTCGGCTGCCGCTGGAGTTGCTTCGGCGGGGGGAGCACTTCCTTCCTCGTGGTGAGCGACATCGGCCCCTGCCTGTCGCGGCGCGGTATCCATATCCAACTCGGTGATCATTACTTTCACGCCCAGCTTGCTAAATTCGTCGATGGCTTTTTCCAGATTGTCATACGGCACATGGTCGAGTTGCCAATGCCCTTGAATTCCGACCGCGGCCACGGGAACCCCGGCATCTTGCAAGCTCTTGATGAGCCGCAGGGCTTTGCCCAACTTGGGCTGCGACTCAATGCCGTAATCGTTGTATTGCAAATCGGCCTGGGGGTCCGCCTCGTGCGCGAATTTATACGCCCGAACGATGTAATCGTCGCCGATTCCGTCCCGCCACTTGGTTTGGCGTAGGTCATCCTTTCCTCCTTCGGCGATCGCTTCGTTCACCACATCCCAGCCCCGAATTTTTCCTCGGTAACGGCCCATGACGGTGTCAATGTGTGTCTTCAACCGTTCCAAAAGCATTTCCCGCGAGGCCGGTTTGCCGTGATCCCAAAAGAACCAACCCGGCGTTTGGTTGTGCCATACTAACGTGTGGCCAAAAATCTGCATCTGATTTTCTTCGGCGAACTTCACCAGCGCATCGGGCTGCTCAAAGTCCCAAATTTTTTCTTTCGGATGAATCTCCTCTGGCTTCATGCAATTTTCCGGCGTGACGGCGTTAAAGTGCGCTTTAATCGCCGCCAATTCTGCTTTGCTATAATCATCCGGCAACGTACCCCCCAAGGCCACGCCAATCAGAAAATCATTCCGATACGCATCCTTGAGCGTGGGCGTGCCAGCGCGTAGTGGAACGCCGGCGACGGACGTAATCGCCACCAAAATAACAAGCAGAACGAAGCGCAGAACAAGCCCGCGGCGGCAGCTCATGGTTTCTCCCCCGGATGTTTCTTTCGTTCGAGCCATGGTACGTATGCAGATACCAATTGGATTATAATAAACTGGCCGTCGGCGCGGTTGTCAAGCAACGACGCCGGATAGAATGAAAAGTAAATTGTCCGCGCTGGGCTGCTTCCCGGCTTGTAATCCCGGCGCAACCGTGGCCATGTCGTTGGCCTTGGGGAGAACAGCACAATGAAGGTTTCTCGCCGGTCCTTTGTTGCCACCGGCGTGGCAGGTTTGGCTGGCGCTCTCGTGGGGCGCACTGCGCGCTGCGTGGCAACGGAAATGGCGCTGCCTGACGAAGATGGCTACAAGCTTTGGCTGCGATATGCGCCCCCCGGATCAAATGCGGAAGTGTACCGCCGCCTGGCGACTCAAATTTTCGTCACAGGCCAATCGGCCACGGCCAAGGCAATTCGCGAGGAGCTATCGGCCGGGCTGGCCGGCATTTTGGGCGCGGCGATTCCTGCTAGTGAGTCTATTGAAGATGGCGCAATTATCGTCGGCACGCCTAAAACATCGGACGCCATTAATCGCTTGAATTGGACGGCAGATCTCGACGAAGTCGGACCGGAAGGATTTCTTATCCGCTCCACCACCATCGCCAATCATCCGGTGATTGGCATCGCTTCAAACGGCGAGTTGGGGGCGCTGTATGGCGCATTTCATTTTCTTCGGATGTTGCAAACCGCTCTGCCCATCGAACGGCTTGATATTAGCAAGCGGCCGAAAATCCAAATTCGGATGCTGAATCATTGGGATAATTTGAACGGTAGTGTAGAGCGCGGCTATGCTGGGCGATCGTTGTGGCTATGGGGCGAGTTACCCAACACGCTCAGTCCGCGCTATGCCGACTACGCTCGGGCCAATGCGGCGATTGGCATCAATGCGGCGGCCATCAACAACGTGAATGCCGATTTTCGCATTCTCACGGCGGAGTATTTACGCAAAGTGGCGGCGCTGGCCGATGTCTGGCGGCCGTATGGAATACGAATGTATTTGTCGGCCAATTTTGCCGCACCCAAGCGCTTGGGCGGTTTGCCGACAGCCGATCCGTTGGATAAAGCGGTCGCCGCATGGTGGCAAGCAAAAGCCGACGAAATTTACGAGCTGATCCCCGATTTCGGCGGCTTTCTGGTCAAAGCCAATTCCGAAGGCCAACCGGGGCCCAAAGATTACGGTCGCAATCATGCCGAAGGCAGCGCCGTGTTGGCCGATGCACTAGCGCCCCACGGCGGCAATGTCATTTGGCGAGCCTTCGTGTACGACGAGGATATTGATCCCGACCGCACCAAACGGGCCTACATTGAATTCACCAAGCTCGATGGCCAATTTCGGCCGAATGTCGTTCTGCAAATTAAAAACGGCCCGCTCGACTTCCAGCCCCGTGAGCCATTTCATCCCTTATTCGGCGCACTCAAAGAAACTTCTGCGTTTGCTGAAGTGCAACCCACGCAGGAATACTTGGGGCAAGCGAAGCACTTGGTTTACTTAGGAACCATGTGGAAGGAGTTTCTCGATTCCGACACCTTCGCCCACGGACCAGGTTCAACCGTGGGCAAAGTTATTGCCGGAGAGCTGCAACCTACCCGATTGACGGGAATGGCCGGCGTGGTCAACCCGGGCTTGGATGCTAACTGGTGTGGGCATCATTTCTGTCAGGCAAACTGGTATGCATTCGGGCGGTTGGCCTGGGACCCACAGCTTTCCGCGCAACAAATCGCTGAAGAATGGGTGCGGATGACCTTCACAAACAACGCCGACAACGTAAAAACGATCTGCGGCATGATGATGAGTTCGCGCGAGACATTTGTGAATTACACCATGCCGTTAGGATTGCATCACTTAATTGGCGGTGACCATTATGCTCCCCACCCGCAAAACACCCAGGCGGCGCGCCCGGATTGGACGGGGGTTTATTATCATCAGGCTTCAGCCGACGGCATTGGATTCGATCGGACCAGTACCGGCGATAAAGCAGTAGAGCAGTATTTTCCGCCGGTGTGCGAGATGTTCGACAATTTGGCAACTTGTCCGGAAAAGCTGCTGCTGTGGTTTCATCGCTGCGGATGGGATTACAAACTCAAATCAGGCCGCACGTTGTGGGAAGAATTATGTGCACATTATTATCAAGGCGCGGCCCAAGCGGCTGCTCTGCAAGCCACGTGGTCCACGTTGGCCGCCGAGATCGACTCGGCCCGTTACAAGCACGTGGCAGCGCGCTTGACCATTCAAGTGGCGGATGCCGGCAAATGGCGCGACGAAATTCTGCAATACTTCCAAGGTTTTAGCGGCCGGCCGATTGTGCACTCCTAGTCTGCATTTCGACCGAGCAGGATTTGTTCAGAGACACACCGCAATTATTGCACGGGTTTTAACTTGCTGCGCACCAGCAAGCACCCTAACGCAATTGCCACCAGAACAATTCCCGCGGGTTCGGGAACCGTCGCCAAGGAGCTGCCGCCGCTGCCCACGCCGGCCTCGATGCCGCTGGTCAGTAGTTGCATCATGGTCGAAATATCGCTGGCATTAAAAACATTATCGCCGTTGATGTCGCAAATGGCATTGAATTCCTCGTTCGACATCCCGTTGGCCGCCTGATAGCTATTTTGATTTTTTAGCGCGTTCAGCATCGCTTGCAAATCGGCGTTGGTGAGTTTGCCATCCAAATTGAAATCGCCTTTAATCCACAGTGTTTCCAAGGGCGTGTCGTTTGGGCCTTTTTCAAAATCGACGGTGGCATACGTTTGGCTACCAATTTTTAGCGCGTACTCGCCGTAAAATCCGTTAAATTGAATCGTGCCGTCGGGCTTCACAATCACCGGTTGCGTTGGTGTCGTGAAGGCATTCATCAAATTCACCCATTCCTGCCCCAGCGGCGTGAGCGTGTAACCGCCGCCGCTGGTCGAAGTGGCAATGAATTGAGCCGGCGGCGCGCCGTTCATGGCGATGGAAGCGGCAGTATCCCACCAGCCCCAAACCATGAATGTATCGGCCAGCGGATTTCCATAAAACATGGTGACGGAATCGCTCAACGCCTTCACGCCTTTGGTCGCGCTTTGGGCATCCGTGGATGAGGTTCCTGAGCCCATGCCAAATTCGTTCATCGAAAGTGAAAGACCTTCCACCGACAGATTTTGCAGCGCTTTTTGCATCGTATTCGCGCTGGGCTGGTTGGAGCCGGTTACGTTGGAATACATTTCCATGCCAATCTCGTTAACCACTTTGCTCTGAAAATCGGTCACGCCGCCATTGTTAATGGCCTCCACTTCGTTGCGGTACCAATTGGCGTACGGATCGGAACCCGTCTCTGTGCCAGAAGTGCTGATCGACTGCGGCGAAAATTGCAACACGTTGAATTCGTTCGTAAACAGCTTCAAATTCGGATTTCCGGCTGCTGCCGCCGCTTGCGCCACTTGATGATAGATGGTGTCAATCGTGTTGATGCCGGGCGCAGGCTGCCCGTTGGGAAAAATGTTCCAATACGAAGGGCTATTCAAAGCTTCGTTTAACACATCGATTTGCGAGAAATCGGTCGCCCGAATGTCTCCCGTTCCGTAAGTCTTTAGCGAGCTGCCGCTCCCCGTCGAACTGGAACTAACGCCTGAAAGGTAATAGCCAATGCGGTTGGTGATGTCGGTGGTCAGCGACTGCTTGGCGCTGGTGGCGCCGGCGCCGCCCCCCGTTGCAGTGCCTAAGAGGGTATCAACGGTTGAGGGCTGTTGAGAGCCCGAGGTTGCTCCGCTGCCCCAAATCAAATTGTGCATGCGGGCCTGCATGTTGTGCGCCTTGGCATAAGCCAGTTGCTCGTCGACCAACTGCATCGTCAAGCTTGATAAATTGCTGCCGCTTACGTTACTGGCCCACTTGCCACCGTTGGAAGGAACAATGGTATTGAAGTAACTGTTAATGAAGCTTTGAAATTGTCCTTCTTCAGGGTCCGCCGCAAAATTTGGGGCATACAACATGTCTTTGCTATCGCCGACGGTCACTCCCGAAACCGTTCCGCCAAAATTGAAGGCGTTGCGCAGCATGCTGACTTGAACCGACGTTCCGGAGTGAAATCCCGTTGAAATGGCGGCCGTTCCCTGACGGAAATTGTTAATGTAATTATTTGCCGCCGAAAGCGCGTTGGCATCGGAGGCAGTATTGTTGAGCGTGGCATTGACCGTCGGGTTGCTGCTCACCGACAAATTTCCAACGGTCAACGTGGGCTTCACCGAAACGGCGCTGCCGCCCACCACTTGAGTGCTGCTGTTGTCTAATTGGCTTCGGACAAAATACAGGCCCGCCGGCAGTGTGGGTGTGGTGTACGTGTAACTGTGCATGGTCGATGAATTGACGTCGAACGAATGGCTATAATCGGCAATCGAAATGGTCATGTCCGGATCGATGCCATTGGATGCCACGCCGGAAGCATTTACGGTGAACGTGACCGGTCCCGGCTGGGCTAAGTTCACGTAGGTGCCCAGATAGCCGTTTTGCGTGAGGGTGGCATTGTTGCCGCTGTCGCTCCCGGCGGCCGCAAACGATTGGAACGACTGAAAAGGCATCGCCGAGCCATTGACCAAGGTTTGTCCTTGGGCATGGACGGCCAGGCGCAACAATAGCGCAGTAACCAAAACGCAGCAGCGCCTAGTCCCCCGCATCGAAGCCTCCGTCTCTAGAATGCAGCCTTGCGGCTCAAAGCCCAAGGCAGCCCCCTTTGGCCCGAGTCGATAATGCAGTCGCTCGGCCCCCGGCATTGTAATATGTAGTGAGAAAATTCACAACAAATTGGCGAGAGTGCGTCTGTCCTCCAAATTAGGCGTAGCCTAAGTTGCGTCGTAGCTTTCTCAGCGATTGCCAGCCGTCCGTCGTGCAAAAACGCAGCCGATTGAATACCATCGTCCCCCATGAATCTGCCAAGATCACTGCCTGCGAATGCCCTGATCATTGCTTTTGATATTTTTCCCCTTGCGGCGTCCGCGGCCGCCTGCTCTAGTGGCCGTGCAAGAATCGCCCAAAAAATGCGGCAAAAACACGCTGAATTAGGCGACCGCCACCGGCCGCCAGTCCCGCCGCGCCCAGCGCCTTGCATTTGAGATTTCGCGTTATTAGTTTGAGATATATTACCGTAGGCGGCTTCACGCGATTTTGCGGGTCAGCCCCCCAACAATTACTTCTGCCGCGAAATCTCTATGAAGCATCGACCGCGGGTGGTTTTGCTGATCGAAACTTCGAATTCTTATTCGCGGGAATTGGTCCGTGGCATTTATGCCTACATTCAAGAGCACGGTCCGTGGTCAACCTTTTTAACCGAACAAGGCCGCGGCGACCCGGCCCCCAAATGGGTGCTCGATAATTTGCAGGGGGACGGAATTATTGCCCGCATTGAAAATCGCCGCATTGCGCAAGCCATGGTCAAAACCGGCTTGCCGGTGGTGGATGTAAGCGCCGCGCGCATTATGCCGGAAATTCCGTGGGTCGAAACGGACGATGCTGCAATGGCCAAGTTGGCCGCAGAGCATTTGCTGGATCGGGGTTTCAAGAACTTCGGCTTTGTCGGCAACAACCAATTCCATTGGTCGATGTGGAGGCAGGAAGAATTTGTGCGGATCACCAAGCAAGGCGGCGGCGTGTGCAGCGTGTTTCGGCCACAACCGCATCGACGGTTGCCCATGAATTTGGCGGAGGAGGAAAAACAGCTGGTTGCTTGGATTCGTCAGCTTCCCAAGCCGGTCGGCGTCATGGCCGCCTACGATGTGCGCGGCCAGCAGTTGTTGGACGTTTGCCATCGGATTGGGGTGGCCGTACCGGACGAAATGGCCGTGGTGAGCGTGGACAATGACGAAATGCTTTGCAATCTGGCAGATCCGCCCCTTTCCAGCGTCATTCCCAACACCCACAGCACCGGTTACGAAGCGGCCCGCATGTTGGCCCAGTTAATGTCAGGAAAAACACCCCGGACGCATTCGCTAAAAATCGCTCCGTTGGGCATTGCCACGCGGCAATCGAGCGATGTTCTCGCGGTGCCCGACCACGATATTTCCCAGGCCATGCACTTTATTCGCGAGCATGCGTGCGAAGGAATCAACGTGGACGACATTCTGAAGGTGGTTCCGCTCTCGCGCCGCGTGCTGGAGCATCGCTTCAAAAAGCTGCTTGGATATTCGCCGCACGATGAAATTCTGCGCATGCAATTTCAGCGCGTTACTAAGCTGCTCAGCGAGACGGCCCTGCCGCTGGCCGCCGTAGCCGACCAGGCGGGTTTTCACCATGGCGAATACCTGAGCGTGGCCTTCAAAAAGCGATTTAGCATTACGCCCAGCGAATATCGACGCCGGCACCGTCACGGATGAGTCGCGCGGTTGTGACGGATGCCATTTTCCCCTTCTTTCTCGGGCAGGATGATCTTTGGATGGCGGTATGATAGGATTGGCTGCCGCGGCCTGGGGCGTCGGGCTGCGTTTGACTTTGGCAGTCATTCTGAATCGAAAAGGGGGTTCACCAATGAAGCTTGCCAATCGGCTTTTATTCGCCGCGTTGATTTCCGTCGGGCTTTCTTCTGCCGGCGCTTCAGGGCAAGTTGCCGATGCCCCGGATGGAAATGTGGCTGGCATTCCGGCCAATTACACCGAATCCAAAGTCGGCGAATATTCTTTGCCCGATCCGCTGCAACTAGCCGACGGACAGAAAGTCGCGGATGCAAACACCTGGTTCGCCAAGCGGCGTCCGGAAATTGTCAAGCTGTTTGAAGAAAACCAATTCGGCAAAAGCCCGGAGCGCCCGGCTGAGATGAGCTTCGATGTCTTCGATGCAGGCACCCCGGCATTTGATGGAAAAGCTCTCCGTCGGCAAGTGACCATCTATTTCTCCAAAGACAAGGCCGGGCCAAAAATGGATTTGCTCATCTATTTGCCGGCCGATGCCAAGCAGCCGGTTCCCTTGTTGCTGAATGCCGGCTTCACGGCCAATAACCTGGCGGTAAACGATCCGGGCGTGAAAGAGGGCGAAATTTGGGATCGGCAGCAGAATAAGCGCGTGCCGGCCTCCAACGGCCGGCGATTTGGAAGCTTGAACGTTGTGCCGCTTGTGGAAAAAGGTTTCGGAATTGCCACCGTGAATTACGCCGATATCGATCCGGATGCCTTGGGTGCGATTGGCTCCGGTGTGCGCAGTCTGTATCTCAAGTCAGGGCAAACCCAGCCGGCGCCCGACGAATGGGGTTCCATCGGCGCGTGGGCCTGGGGTTTAAGCCGCGCCTTGGATTATTTAGAAACCGATGCTGGCGTGGATGCCAAGCGCGTGGCACTGATGGGAGTTTCGCGGCTGGGCAAAACCGTCCTCTGGACCGCCGCCCACGATCCACGCTTCGCCTTGGTCATTGCCAGTTGTTCCGGCGAAGGGGGCGCGGCATTAAGCCGCCGCAATTATGGCGAAACCATTGCTCATTTGGTGGCCCCTACGCGCTACCCGTACCAGTTCTGCGCGAACTACCAAAAGTGGGCCGACAAAGTCGACCAGTTTCCGGTCGATTCCCACCTGCTCCTGGCACTGATTGCGCCGCGCCCTGTGCTGCTGCAAACGGGCGATACCGATCGCTGGTCTGATCCCAAGGGCGAATTTCTAGCTGCCGTGGCGGCCGGGCCCGTTTATAAGCTGCTGGGCAAGCAAGGGCTCGACACGGACCAAATGCCCGTTGCCGGCGAGCCAATTTTGCACACCATGGGCTATTACATGCACGCCGGCGGCCATGGCACGCTGCCTGCCGATTGGGTTGTGTTCCTCAAATTTCTGCAACAACATCTCCAGCCGACCCAAAAGGAGGGTTAAAACCGCCTCGGCCAAATTTCCGAACTTCTATTGGGTAACCGGCTCGGTCAATTATCTTGCCGGCCGTTCCAGAATACGCCGCGCTGACCTTATTTTCCCTCGCCAATGGCCGGAGGTCTCTTTTTGGCGCCGAGTAAAAAAAATTACTCTTGCATACGAAAATCTCATTTTCTCGTTCGCCGCCTGTTGCTATGATAAGGACAGAGTCGGCTGGCCGTATCTTTTCTTAGCGGCTGGCCGATCGGGTTGCGGCACGCCGCTTACGCTTGTCTCCGTGGGGGTTTTGTGAGCAGGCGCTTTTACAGCGGCGTTTATTCATGAAGGTTTGTCTGCGCGCGGATGGTGGACGTGGGCCACGTATGTGGGGCGCGCCGATTTTCGCTTGTGGAGCAATCAAAATCTATGAACGCACCTGCTGCCAATTGTTACCAATCGCCAATGCGTCATCCAACTGGCGCCTACGGCTCACGGTCCCGTACGGCCTTCACGCTGGTCGAGCTGTTGGTCGTCATCGCCATTATCGGCATTTTGATTGCCCTGTTGTTGCCCGCCGTGCAGGCTGCGCGCGAAGCCGCTCGCCGCAGCGGTTGCACTAACAACCTCAAGCAATGGGGCTTGTCGATTCAACTGTATCACGATACGAGAAAAGTGTTGCCGTATGCCTGCTATGCTCCCACGATCGCCGGTGTTCAAAATCGGCAGGGCTGGCCGCCGGAACTTTGGCCGTACATTGAAGAAAAGGCGCTTTCTCAGCAATATAGTTTGACCACACCCTATTACATGCCCCCCAACATCATTAACACCCCGGCTGGCACGCGTGGCGGCCCGTGTGCCACCCCTGTAGCCGTTTATTTTTGTCCAAGTGACCGCGGTGGGCCCGCCTGGGCTGGCCTGGTTGATCCTTCTCCCGGTCCTTTTCCTCGCTCTCGCGGCAACTATGTGCTCAATTGGGGGCCCGTTGGATACCCGACGGTCACTGTAAACACCAGCCAACCGATGTTTCAATTTCACGGCCCCTTTGGATTCAGCGACTTTAACTCCCGCAATCTGCCTCGCAAAGTCGCGCTGAAGGACATTCTCGACGGCACATCGAAGACCATGGTGATGTCTGAATGCATCATGTTTCCCGAAGATAATGCTGCCGATCATCGTGGAGATATCCTCAATGACGACGGCACCGCTTTGTTTATGACGACTGCTGGCATGACAGGGGCCGCGGTAAACTATCTGACTCCAAACAGTTCGATTCCCGATACGCTGAAGGTTAACCCTCTGGGCACTCCCATGTATTGCGATCCAACGACGAACAGCAAGTATCCGTTTATCCCGTGCACCAACGCCAATGCCACTAACGGAATTTATCATGCAGCCCGTAGCTTCCACGTCGGCGGCGTGAATGCAGCCATGGCGGATGGTTCGGTACACTTTTTTTCTGAAACCATTACCGGCGGCGTTTGGGCCGCGTTAAGCACCATTGACGGCTGGAACACCACGTTCGGCGGCGTCTCGACCAATTGGGAATCACAAGACCAAAGCGGCATCCAATGACCTTAGCAAACCACATGATCCACCGATCGTTCCCATTCGCCTGCGCATTGTTGGTAACGGCCAGCGCTTGCTGCGGTTGCAATCGAGGGCCCGCCACCGGCGATGTCAACGGCCAGGTAACCCTCGACGGCAAACCCGTCGTTATCGGAAGCGTGATCGTTACCGCCATCGATGGAAAAACTCCCTCGGCGGGCGCGGGCATTCAAAACGGACAATACGAGCTGAAGCATGTGGTGGTGAATAAGTATCAAGTAGCCATCTCGGCCCCGAAGGTCTTCGAGCCGGGCCACATTCCACCGGGCGTGGATACCTCCGGCGGCATCGTGCCCCCCGAGACGGTTCCGGCGAAATATAACTTGGAATCCGTCTTGACGTTAGATGTTCAAGAAGGCTCCAACCAGCACGATTTTAAGCTGGAAAGCAAGTAATTTGGCTTGCCGGAAGCCACCTCAGGGGGCATCCTTTGCCTCCCCACTGATCTAGAGATGGCTGCCACAAAGCCACGGCTTACCCGGGAGTGCAGCAGGTCATTCAGGCAGCCGGCTTGGCCACCCACATCAGTCCACTCCGCATGTCAAAAAACACATTAAAAAAACGTAAAATCTCAACGCCAAACAGTGGACATGGTTGTAGCCGCTAATTACATTAAGAGCACGGTTGGAAAAAACATTATTCCCAGTAGGAAACTTCGCATTCAACATTTTGACGTGCACTTAAGCGCACGCATTACCTTTAAGCTTGCATCGTGGAGCTGTGAAGAGGCGACACACAAGCTTTCACAAAGTAGAGGAAAGCTACCGAGAGGAACAACTTAAGTTTTCAGGGGAGTCTGCGAATGTCCATCTCACGCGCTTCTTTGGCGATCGCGCTCTTTGCGATTGGCCTATTCGGCATCGCCCGTTCTGCTTTGGCGACCGACATCATCTACGACGATTTGTTCGATGGCACTGCTGCCACCACCATCAACGGTAGAACGCCCGATACAGCCAACGGTATTGATGGCGGCACGGCCGGCGCCACATATGTTTCCGCTACGTCAGCGAATCTTGGAATTCCGAGTACCGCAACCGACGCGCTGTGGACCGTTAGCGGTGGCGCGAACACAGGCTTGGGAACGACATTCGCAAACATTACCGGCGCCACGACGACTAATGGCGCAGACGACGCCAATCAAATCGGCAACGTTTTCCTCCCCTTCACGCCGGATCCTGGCGACGGCTTTATTTACGATCTGCACATGCACAGCAATTCAGGAACTGAAACGCCGGCCACAACCGGCAACTGGCTGGGCATGGCATTTGTCCCCGCGGCACTAAATAATCACAACACTTGGGGCCAAGCGCTGTCGAACGATAACTCAACCGGCCTTATCATCATGAAAGGCACCGGCGCGGTGCAGGCGTTTCAGGGCAACGGGACTGGGAATCAAAAGGTCAATCTTGTCAATGGTTCGGTCACCACGGGCGCATATCATGATGTCGATATCATCCTTGATACGACGACATCGCCTTGGTCCATTAGTTGGCTTGTTGACGGCGTAACACCCACAGGCGGTGGACCACTCCAACTGGCTGCCAATCCATCGGGCGCTTCCGCCATTACCGGGATCGCTTTTGGCTCCAATAAGTTGAATGGCAGCGTGGCTGAATTCAGCCTGACTGCCGTGCCGGAACCGTCGACGTTGATTCTGGCCGGCTTGGGCCTGGTCGGTTTGATCGGCGCGGCTCGTCGCCGGAAATAGCGAGAGAAGAAACTCGCGATCCTTCCCTATTTCCGGGCAAGATTGGGGGTTTTTTGAATCCATAACCACTAAGCTTGCATCGTGGAGCTGTGAAGAGGCGACACACAAGCTTTCACAAAGTAGAGGAAAGCTACTGAGAGGATCAACTTAAGTTTTCAGGGGAATTTGCTAATGTCCATCTCTCGCATTTCGTTGGCGATCGCCGTTCTGGTGGTCGGACTTTTCGGTTTTGTTCTTTCATCGCAGGCGTCCGTCATTAACATGACCGCTGACGATGCGGTCGGCACAACCTCCTTCAATACCGCCGGGCATTGGAGTGATTCGAACGCCCCGGCAGCGGCGAACGACTACACCAACCTCAACTCGCCCACTACTCCCGTTCGTGGTCAGCTGCTGCGAACTCCGTCGTCTGCGGGCAACTTCAGTTTTGCTGGAAATTCACTGACGATCACCGGCGTTGCCGCTGTTGTAACTCCCGCCAATCAGGCGATCATTTGGAAGGGTACCGGCGGTTCCGCCGCAACTCCCAACGTGATCACCGTCAATAACTTGACCTTGAATCCCAATGGGTTCATTCGCCATGGAAGTGGTAGCGCCGATTTCTTCGCGCTGGCGGGGAACTTGCTCATCAATGGCGGAATCATTGACGCTCAAGGCCCGACCTACATTCAGTCGTTGGTTAGCGGCTCAGCAACCGTGATCATTGACTCTCCGGGCAATACTGATGTGGCGCGAACCGTACACTTTACGAACGGCGCCAACACATATACCGGCAGCATTAACCTCACGGAACAAAATGATGGCTTGGGAACCAACGTCCCCCGCTTTGAGTTGGACAGCACAGGCGTGTTGAATTTTGTCATCGGCGCCAATGGAGTCAATAACTCGGTCTTCACCACTTTGACTGGCATCGCTACCTACGATGGCGCGTTTAACTTCAATCTGGCCGGCGCCGACAACACCCCCGGCGATATTTGGTCAGTCGCAGCCGCGACTACCCAAACCTTTACCGGTACGTTTACCGTGACAGGCTTTAACAATGATGGCGGCGGCATTTGGGACGAAGTCGCCAATGGCGTGGACTACCAATTCAGCCAAACGACGGGCCAGTTAACCGTCGTTCCCGAGCCCTCGGCATTGCTGTTGGCCGGCTTGAGTTTGGTCGGTTTGATTGGGGCCGCCCGTCGTCGGAAATAATGAAGTAAAAAGCTCTCGCGGCCCTGCCCTCTCCCCGGGCAAGGGGCCGTACTTTCTGAATTTGTGTGTTTCGGCGGGCAGCGCTTCGACCAAACTAAGGGCGAAGCACTGCCCGCTGTTTTTGTTCCGGGCCACGTCCATCCCTTCCGAGGGTTCAAGCAGCATCTATCCGTGGGCAGCGGCTGCGGCAACTTCCGCCCGCCCGCTACGAAACCCGGAAAGCACCGGTGAGGTTGTGGGTCAGTTTAATCGATCAGGATGTAGCGACAGCTGTGCCCAGCCGTTTTTTCAGCGATTGGCGCGTCAGCGGCTGCGACCAACCTTCGGTCGGTGCCCGGCCGCCTCTACATTTCAAACTGACCAACTACTGCCGGTGAAAAAATGTAGTCGCAGCCGCTTTCGATTGCTATAATAGGCGGCGGGGCTAATCGTGGGTTGCTCTGTTCCTGGAGCCCTGCGAGTGGTTCGTTGATTCACGCTGGGGCCACGTGAAAAGCTGCCGGGACTGATACGGAACAAAAACTTATGCTGCGGAAGAGGCTCTCCACAAACCCGATGGTTCTGCGCTGCTTCCAAGCCGCCACGGGTTGCCGGGCAATCGGGCTGCTGGCGGCGCTGACCTGTGCGGCTTTTCCTGCCACCCCCAGTCGCGGGCAAAATTTGGGCTCGCTGACCACGGTCGTCAGCACCGGCGCATATTTCGCGCAAGATACCAATTCCTGCTCGATCGATCACGACAATTTAATTTCGCAGAACTTCACCAACGCCGGCGCGCAAAACACGGACGAATACCTCGCCTTTTATAACACCAGCGATCACATCGAAATTGGCCGGCGCACGTTCAACATTTCGACGGGAACGTGGGGGAGTTGGACGGTCGATTCGGCAAGCTCCACGGGCACAGGTTCCGGCACAAACACCTACACTATTTCTTCTAGCGATATTGGCGACGATCACGATGTCATTGCCATGGGCATCGATCCCAATGGCAACCTGCACATCTCGTGGGACATGCACAATGTCACGCTGAACTACGCCATTTCGAACGCGGCCATTACCGGCACCAGCGCATTCGGCTCAGGGGGATTTTTGCGGCTCAACAAGCAATCGTCGACCACGGCCCCCACGTTGTTTCCCTCCAGCGGCAGCACCACCAACGAGGTCACCTATCCGGAGTTTTTCAATGTGCCCGGCACAGGACAATTGATTTTTGCGTACCGCAACGGCGGCGCCGGCGGCGGCTCCGGCAACGGTAATCAGTACCTCAATCCGTACAACGCTTCGGCGAACACGTGGGTCAATAATTTCATGATCAACGGTGAGCTGACCAGCGTGAACGCTTATTTGAACGGCTTTGCCTACGACACCAATGGAAATTTAATCACCACGTGGACCTGGCGCGCCACGCCCAATTGGCAAACCAACAGCAATATTATGTTTGCCCAATCGCCCGATAACGGCGCGACGTGGTATCAGCAAGGTGGAGCCACGCAATACGCGCTGCCGATCATTCAAAACATGTCCGCAGGGGGCGCCGCGGCGCAGGTGGGGCAAATTATCGAGAACATTCCGCAAAACGACAGCTTCATCAATCAAACCAGCGAAGCCATCGACAATTTCAATCGTCCCATGGTGGCCACCTATTTGACGCCCGGTTGGAACCCCTCGACGAACAGCGGCAATCCCAACCGGCAATACATGCTGTTTTATTACAATGGCTCGCAATGGCTGAGTTCGCAAGTTAGCAATCGAGCCTCCGATACCAGCATCGACACCGGCGGCGGCGATGTCCGCGATTTGGGTCGGCCCATCGTGCTGGTCGACAAGCAAAACCGCGTGCTGGTTGTTACGCGCTCCGAAGATACCGGCATGGGCAAGTTCAACCAGTCGACCGTGAAAAACAACATTGTCATTTATTACAGCACGAATCTTTACACGTCTCTTACTCCCACGTGGACGACCCTGACGCTCGACAGCGCCAGCATGGGAAACTACGAGCCCACCTACGACGAAAACATGTGGAAGACGTATGGCATTTTAGATTTGTTCTACGAGCCGACCGGCCTCAGCGGGGAAACCTCGGCGGGCGTTTCGGTGTTGGAGTGGAACGAAGAGCAATTTTTTGCCGTGAAGGGAGACCTCAATAACGATGGCAAGGTCACAAACCTGGATGTGCAATCGATGATCAACGCACTGCTCAACCCCGCGGGCTACGAAGCAGCCAACGGCCTTACCGGACCTGACTTGAAAACATTGGGCGATGTAAACGGCGATGGTGTGTTCAACTCCGCCGACATTGTCGCTTTGGAGCAACAGTTAACCGGCAACGGCGGCTCCTCGTTGTCTTCCGTGCCGGAACCGGCGGCCTGGGAACTGTTGGCGGCGGGAACTTTTTTGTTGGCCTATGGCCGCCGCAGAGGGTGGCGCGTAACTGCGATCTAGTTCGCCCCTGGATATTCAACGAGCTTAAACGATCGGCACGCCTTCGTGCGCCGTCAGTTCAGCAAATAGCGCCGCCAGGCGTTGCGTTACCGCGCCCCGCTGCCCGCTGCCGATTTTGCGCCCGTTCACTTGCACGACGGGCGCTAGCTCTCCCATGGTGCCCGTGCAGAACATTTCGTCGGCCCGGTAGACATCGGTCAGCGATAAATCTTCCTGCCGGAATTCGATGTCGTTTTTGCGGCACAGCTCGATGACCACCGAACGGGTAATTCCTTCCGGGCAAGCCCGCACGTGGCCGGTCAACACCGCGCCATGATGCACCAAAAATACATGCGTGGCGTTGGTTTCCGCCAGGAAGCCGTTTACATCGAGCATGAGCGCGTCGTCGGCGCTGGCCAAATTCGCTTCGATTTTTGCCAAGATGGACGGCAATAAATTGTTGTGATGAATTTTCGGATCGAGGCAATCGGGCGGCGGACGGCGAATGCTGCTGGTAATGAGCACGATCCCCTCGCGGTCATACACCGGCGGCTTGAACTCGGCCAGCACAATCAGCGTGGGGCCCGATTGGTTCAACCGCGGATCCATGCCGGAGGTGACTTTAACGCCGCGCGTTAACGTCAGGCGGATGTGCACGCCGTCGCGCATATTATTCGCTTCCAGCGTGCGGCGGATTTGCTCCACAATTTCTTCCCGCGAGGGAATTTGCTGAAAGGCCAACGCCTTGGCGGAGCTAAACAGCCGCTCCAGATGTTCGTGCAGTTTGAAAATGCGTCCTTGATATAGCCGCAAGCCTTCCCATACCGCGTCGCCACCTTGCACGACCGAATCAAACGGGCTGATGCCGGCCTGGTCACGGTGAATAAGCTTACCGCTGATGTTAACGAGCAGATTGCGATTTTCTTCGCGAAATGACTGAAGCATAAAAAGCGATGGAAACAAAAGGAAATCGACGGTTTGGCGTTTCCAATGCAGCGAAGCGCGCAGACCTTCCACCAGTCGGTGCTTCCACATCCCCCCCCGGGGCTGGTAGCTCAATTATTGTAACCGATGGGCGTGTAAAATATCATAACTTTCCAGGCAGCGGTCATAAATTTCTTGGAAGGCCGCCGGCGCCTCGGTCGCCTTGGGCTGATACGGCCGAAATGACGTCGATTTCTCGACTTCCGGATACCAATGTTGGGCCCACACGCCATCGGTGGGCCGGGAGCCCGGCGGCCAAGAGAGCATCGATTCGTAAAAGGGGATATGCAAAATTTCGCATAGCTTGCTTAGTACCCGCCGCGGATTTTGCTGCACGTCTTTTGCATCCAGCACCGGCGGCGCCCTTCCGGTTTGATCTTGAATGCGCTCGAAAATTTCCTGTTGCTGGGTAAAGCCCAAATCTTCCAGCTCGGGCGTCACATTTTTGGCCAAATACGAGGTAATGACTTCGGCCGGATGCCGGATCAGAAAGCAGTTGCAGACCTGGCTCAGCCAGCGGCGATCGATTTCCGGCAGTAAGTGATGGGCCATGTGCTTTTGGAAAAACACCGCCTTCCCCTGCGGGATTTCGCCTGTCAGCCAGCGCACCACTTCGCGCCAATCGGTCGGTTGGCTGGCAATTACTTCGGCCGCCATGGGGTGTGGCTTGTGGGTAGCGTTCAAATAGAACGCATACAAGGGCTCATCGCAGACAAACGTATCGGGCCGGTTCCCCCAGGAGCGCATCATGGCCGTGGAAATATTTCGCGGCCCGGACCACATTGCTACCCGCACCGGTTTTTGCGGCGGTGCTTCCAACGTTGCTTTCTCGTTGACCATATTTACGTTTGCCGGCAGAGCGATGCCTGCGTATTATCATTTTTCGCATCCCGGCCTGCTAGAGGCAGCATGCGGCGATGTCCATTGCCTGGGACAGGCTGCCTTCAAATTTGGATACTATCGGCTGCCGGCCTGTCCTGTTTGGCCTTCGACGGATGGGTTATATTGCATCTTCGATGCTTTCCTTTGCTCAACGACTTGCCGCGGCGGTCCAATTAAAGCAAACGCCCGTGGTGGTGGGGCTCGATCCGCGCTGGCAATCGCTGCCGGAAAGTTTGCGGCAACCCTCCGCACTTCATGGCGAGAATGAACCGGTCCAGCAGGCGGCAGCCTTCGCCGAGTTTTGTCGCCGGGTAATCGATGTGGTGGCGCCGCTCGTTCCCGCGGTCAAGCCGCAGGTGGCGTTTTTCGAACAGCTTGGACCGCCGGGATTGATGTCGCTGGCGCAAGTGATTGCCCATGCGCGAAAGCGGGAACTGTTGGTCATCGTCGATGCCAAGCGCAGCGATATTGGCAGCACCGCGGCGGCTTATGCTTCGGCTTACTTTGGCCCGTCGGCTCCGTGGCCCGCCGATGCGCTTACCGTCAGCCCTTATTTGGGCGAAGACAGCCTGATGCCATTCGTTTCGGCGGCGCGAGAGCAAGGTGGCGGGCTATTTGTGTTGGTGAAAACATCGAATCCTGGCGGCGGCCAATTTCAAGATTTGCTTTGCGACGGCCAACCGGTATACCGCCAGGTGGCCGAGTTCGTGGAGCAACAATCGGCGGCTGAGATTGCTTCGCCCAGCCGCCAAGCCAGTGATGCGGCATCCAATGGCCGGCAAAAATCGCCCGCCTCCTACGGCAGCGTCGGCGCCGTGGTGGGGGCAACATATCCTGAGCAACTCGCCGAACTGCGGGCCGCCATGCCGCATGCGTGGCTGCTGATTCCCGGCTATGGCAGCCAGGGGGGAACTGCGAAAGACGTGGTCGCCGGCTTCGATGCCGACGGCCTGGGCGCAATTGTGAATAATTCCCGCGGCATTATTTTTGCGCACCAGCGCCGGGAGTATGCTGGCTTCGGTCCATCACGCTGGCAGGAAGCGGTCGAAGCTGCCACCCGAGAAATGATTGCACAATTGCGCTCCGAAACTCCGGCCGGGCGTTTGGGCCAGGGCGTTTAGCAGGGCCAGTGCCGTTTGATTGCGTTCGTCTAGAAGCACCCGCCACGTCACCGTCGCTAGCATTCACCCTGGGCTGGAATTTGCTCTTGACGTGGGCTGGCGCGCCCCCCTACCCTTTGCCGCTCACGGAAAACAGGCGGCACCCACTCGCTTATCTCCGGCAAGATTGATCCGCTCCAATCTGGGATCGATTTTGCCATATCCCTCCGCTGATTCGCATAATTCCCGGTCGCAATTCTCTTTCGCATGCTCATGTTGTACGGTCCGTAAGTCTTCTTTTCCCGCAAAGGTGTGTCGGCATGAAACGTTTTGTTGGCAACGAACGGACGCTGCTAGTGTTATTCGTGTTAATGTGGCTGGTCGTGGGTTCAGGATGTTGCTGCCGGTGGTTCAATTCTTCTTACAATCCGGCCCCGCCGGTTTGCTACACCCAGCCGGCGGCTCCGCCAGCAACTTATTACACAGCCCCGGCGGCCGCGCCGGTGGTGACGCCCACCGTGGTTCAATCGCCCGCCTGTGCGCCGGTCGTTACGCAGCCGTGCTGTCCGTGCCAATGCACGCCGCAATAAGCATTCACCGCCGTCTTGACCAGGCGGCGCTTCATTCACGATCTCCGGCACATATCTTGCACGTGAATTTCCATCCCATCTATCGCCGCATGCTGGTACGCTGTGGCTGGGGAACAACAAAGATCGCTGGTGGCTCGGAGAGCGGATTTTGAACGCATGGTACGCGCCGTGGTCCAATTTGTTCTCGATGTTCGCCGCGCCATCGAGCGCTGGTTTGCAGACGACGGTCCGCTGATGGCCGCGGCCACCGCGTATTACTTGGGGTTGTCGTTCTTTCCGCTTCTGCTGGTGCTGATCGCCGGCCTGGGTTGGTTTTTGGAGCATACCCATTCCGGCCAAGACGCGCGACAGACCGTGTTGGAAGCGATCGCCCAAAATGTTTCACCGGCCCTGAAAGAGTACGTGGCTAGTGCGCTCACGGCCGTGCAAAACCGATCGATCATCAATGGCCCGCTCGGGTTGGCCACGATGATCATTACCGCGCTGGCGGCATTTGCCCAGCTAGATTCGGCCATGGACCGCATCAACGGCGATCCGGCGGGGCAATCGAAAAGCTTGCTGGCCCACGCGCTGGCGCTAGTCATTCAGCGCGGCCGGGCGTTCTTGTTGCTGTTAGCACTCGGCCTGCTGGTGGTCATTGTGTTTTTGATCGGAATGGTCCTGGCCGCAGTCGAAACCCAGGCTTCCGACCTGTTGCCTTGGGTCGGCTGGATGTCCGACGCGCTGCAAATTGCCGCGGCTTTAATCATCAACGCCGGAGTGTTTACGCTGCTGTTCCGGCTGTTGCCGAAATCGCCGGCCGGCTGGGTCGATTCTTTCTACGGTGGCTTGCTCACCGCCGCCGCCTGGGAAATTGGCCGCCAGTTACTCACCATTTTTATTGCCCGCAGCAAATACACCAGCGCTTACGGCGTGGTGGGAGCATTTTTAGCGGTGCTCTTGTGGTGCTATTACGCCGTGAGCATTATTCTCATCGGCGCGGAGTACATCCAAGTTCTCAGGGCCCGCGGCGCGCCGCCCCTGACGGGCGATGGTGTTTAAGCCAGCGCGCTGCACACTACCTGGGCCAGTTTGCCAGCAGCTTATCCAACGCCGTTAATGCTGCGGCATGTGCGGCTAAACGCGATGGATGAAGATGCTCTACCAGTCGATCGAATGATTGCTGCGCTGGTTGCTGCCACGTGGAAGATAGGGGCGATGTAGTTGTGCCGGTTTTTGCCGGCGCTGCGGAAGTAGACGTAGTGGAACTGGCAACGGCTGTACTAGCAGATGACGTGTTGCCGGCAGAAGTCGCGCTGGAATTGCCAATGCTTGAAGTGCCAGTACTCGAAGTAACAGTGCTCGTCGAGTTTGAATTGCTTTGCGCCGCAGCCGGCGAGCTGCTTCCCCCGCCGCTCAGTAACAGATCTAGCAGTGCCTGCAAGTCGGTGTTGGTGAATTTCCCATCCTGGTTCACGTCGTCGTAGGTTGCCAATTGTGCCGGCGTCACCGAATAGGTTGTGAGGTACTCGTTCAAATTGGTCAGGGCTAGCTCGGCCGGGTTAATGTCGGCGGCGTCGACTACGCCATCGCGGTTGAAGTCTCCCAGCAGCGGCGTCATTACCGACGGGGTGTAATGATTTCCAAAATTCAGGCCGTTGGAATTACCCAAGGCGACGGCCACCACGTTGTACACGCCGCTCGCGGGCGCCGTTTCCGTGTAATTGGCTTGCGGCACTTCGCGAATAAAATGATTGCCCGGCGCCACATAGTTGAACTGGTAATTGCCGCTGGCGTCGGTGGTGGTGACATAGTCGGGCTGATTCGTAATTTGCAACGACCAGCCGGTAATGCTGCCGTTGGAATCGCGGAAGTTGTTGTCGACCACTTGCAGCTTCCAGGTGCCGTTCGGATTGGTCCCATCCAAAGTCGACAAAAATCCAATGGGCACGTAACTGCCGGTGAACGGCGCCATCGAAGAGCTGGTGGTGAAAATTGAAGTCGCCGCGTAATCGTCGAACACCGTATTGGTGTAATTCGCAATATTGCTCCCGCTGCCGTCGAAATTCCCATCCTTGTTGGTCAGCGTAACTTGCGTTCCGCTGGGGCTGATTAACGTAATCGTGAGGTGGTAATCCTTCAAATCCGTGATATTTAGCGTCACTTCCAGCCCGCCAATGTTTCCGGCAAAGCCCGAAATGGCAAGCGTCGAGGTGCTAGTGGCATTGGCATGAATGGTGGTGGGCACGTTGCTGGAATTGAACGTGGTTTGCACGGCCGGATCAAGCACGCCGTTGTTGTTCAAATCGTCGTACACGGTCCAGCCTGCCAGTCCTGCTTCGCCATTATCTTGCGTGCCGTTGCTGTTCACGTCGCTGAACACGGTTCCGGAAATTGTGGCGTTCCCTTCCATAGCGGGAACCAGCAAATTAATGAGAGGCGTGCCGCGCCCGGTCACTAAATCGTACCCAGGCGCCGCATTGTATAACGGGTTCGATCCGTTGGGGCTGTTGTTGCCTGTGGTTACATCGTGAAAGTCGGTACTGGGCAACTGATACAGCGTCGTGAGCAGCGCCTGGCTGGTGAGCGAATTCTCGTGGACCTCGCTACGGCCTTGATCGATGAGTGCGACAAAGCCGGCCCACACCGGCGCGCCCACGCTGGTGCCTCCCACCGCAATCCAGCCGGTCGAAGCGCCGAAATCGTACGAATCGTAAATGGCTACGCCGGTGTTAGGATTGGCATCGAAGGCGATGTCTGGAATGCTGCGCGTTGTCGGATTGCCCAGATTGGAATTTTGATCGACGACCGCGGTTTGATAGCTGGGCTGCGCCTCGTGGGTGCTAATTCCGCCGCCGCCGTCGTTCCATCCGCTTTCGCTGCTGTAGCTGCTGTTCGCATTCAGCGAGAGCGTCGTCCCACCCACGGCCAGCACGTTGGGCGAATAGGCTGGGTAATCGCCCGGCTCGCCATCGTCGCCGGTCGATGCCACAAACGTAATGCCTTGATGACCCGAAGGCGTAGTGAAGTTGGAATCGAAGGAATTTTCGCCGGAAAATTCGCCGCCGCCCCAGCTCATCGAAACGGCCACCACCCGCGGCTGCGTCACGGCCCAATCGATCGCGGTGTACAAACTATTTCCTGCGTTGTTCGCTTCCACGAGCAAAATGGTGGCGCCTGGCGCCATGGCGTGGGCCCATTCCACATCGAGCGAGGTTTCAATTTCCCAATCGTCGTTATCTTTACCGGCCGGATCAGTCCCCGGCAGCGAGCTCCCCCCGCTCTGATTCACTTTAATAATCGTGGTGTTTGGCAAACCAAACTGGGCATCAAACGCATTCAAATCGGCCTGAATCGTGGGGTCGTCGTAAGCGTCGATAATGGCAATGGTTTGGCCGCTGCCATCGGCTGGCAGCGATTGCAATTGCCCATCTTTAACGACGCTTAAGTTTGGCAAATTGATGCCGTATGCCTGATCAATTTGGGCCGGGGTGAAACCGACCGGCCCGGGCGAGCCCAACGGCTTCAGGCCGTGCTGCGCGGCCGGCAGTAAATAATCGGGATGAATTGCCGTGGGAGCAAATTTCACGGCCGTAAGCAGCCGCCGTGGTTCCAAAGGTTCTAGTCTTAACAGCCGGTGCGTGCCGGTTGGCCGGCGGCGAGAAGTGCCCGCGCGCTTGCGGCGTGGGCGAAGCGGCGTTCCCCAATGTTCAGCATTCATGCCAGGGTAAATCCAGACCGTTTAGCGCAAGACGTCGAGCTGCCGCCGAGCATCTCCAAAATCCTGCCGTTTGCCGTGCATTCCGAGAGACCGCAGTCATTCCACTACCACAGTGCCTTCGGACACACGCCCCTGGTCTTGAAAGAACCAATGCTTCCTTAAGGCATCATCTTCCAATGTTTGTGGCCGTTTGTCAAGGAATGAATGGATTGGGCAGCGGGTCAGTCTAATCGTGAGATTTTTGGTAGTAGGCAGTTTAGAATCGTCTAATCCTGAGAATTTTTGCGATTGCCGACTTATGGTAGATCCCGAATCGGCAATGCCATGAATAAACTGCCATCAAAAAAGAACAGGCCCAAAAATACGACTAGCGATAGGACGACGCCGAGAATTGCTCCAACTGCCAGGCCGCGAATTGGCCGTTTGTAAAGCAATCCTGCCG
>DASRSD010000103.1 GCA_035656635.1 Pirellulales bacterium | reverse complement strand
AACTCGATATGCCACGCTGGGCAAAATTTTCACTAGCGCGCCGAATGATTCGTAAACATGCTCCGCGCCGTCTGGCCCTTCCAAATGAAACCGTTCCGCAAAACCAGCGGGCGTGAATACGCCAAAGCCGAAGGCCCACATACCGTCTTCTGATTTTCGAATCAGGGCGATTTGCGGCAACGGCGTAAACGTGGAGGCTACATCGAGCCGGTTTTGCGGGTCTGAGTAGCGGCCACTGACCAGAAGCCCATCGGCTCCGATGTCGAGCATCTGGCAGCCATCGATGTTCACCATTGCCGCGGGATTATCGTAAATGATGCCGCCGTTGTCGGCAAATCCTTGGTTTGTGCCGCCACGCGACAATGCCCGGGGCGAAACGTCGTCCATCATCACGCCATCCGCCCAGGCACACGTGCCGATGGCCAACGAAGTGCAGAATGCCAGCCCAGCTGCCCAATTTCGATACATTCAGGCAATCCTTTGCCAGAAGAATGGTTCGGAGCAAGACACATAGCTCAAGCTGCCCAACTCGAAAAGTGCTACGAGCCGAATACCCGATATATCTATCCATTCGGCACGGATTATCCCCCCAGCGTTAATGAGCGGAGAGAAATAAGACGGGTTCAGGAACCCAGGGTGCCAGTAGTGCGGCCTAGGCAAAATGTACGGGCATGATGCCACAACCAATAAGCACTGACACCGACGTGAAAATCAGCCCAGCTAATGCGGGCAAAATTAGGTTACGGCAAAGGAGTAGACAAACTTCGCGTAACTCGAGAGCATTTCGGCAGGAAGCGGACTGTTCAGGAGTGTGTTGCTTCCGAGACAACCGATGCCGCCGGCAGCGGATTGTCGACCGGCGCAATTACAGCATTGTTTTGTGCAGTCAACTTTACGCTATCTCGCAACGTAAGAGGACCATCATCCTGAAAGCGATTTGCCACGGCAATGAACTCCTTCTCGGAATTTAGGAATGCTTGCACAACGTCAGGGTCGAATTGACGGCCCGACCCCTGGACGATTGTGTCCCGTGCCGTATCGTGACCAAACGCTCCTTTGTAAACGCGTTTACTTCGCAAAGCATCATAGACGTCGGCTAACGCGACGATGCGGCCGCACAATGGAATTTCTTCGGCCCGAAGTTGATTCGGATAACCTTGACCATCGTACCGTTCGTGGTGCGTCATGGCGATATCTTGCGCCATGACAAGAAATTGCGCTTGCGGTCGGCCTTGGGCGACAGCCCGCAATGTATTTCCTCCCAACACACTGTGCTGCTTCATTAATTCGAATTCTTCCGGCGACAGGCGACCAGGCTTCAAAAGCACGGCATCGGGAATGCCAACCTTGCCAATATCGTGCAATGGACTGGTGAGATAAATTAATTGCACGTAGTCGCCATCAATTACGTTGGCGTACTTTGGCCAACGCGAAAGTTCAGTAGCTAAGAGCCGGCTGTATTCGCGCATCCGTTCTAAGTGAGTACCAGTATCTTTGTCGCGGAATTCGGCCAATTTGGCCATGGCGAAGATTACTAAATCGCGGCTTTCCAACGATAAAATGCGCTCGCCGGTTCGCAATCGCATCCGCAGCTCTTGTGGATGAAAGGGCTTGGAAAGAAAATCATCGGCCCCGGCATCCAACCCACACACCACATTTTCCACTCCGCTACGCGATGTTAGCAGGATGATGTAAACGTAACCGCTCCATTGGCGTTTGCGAATTTCGCGGCACAATTCCAAGCCGCTCATCTTTGGCATTTGCCAATCGGAAATGACAAGATGAAATTGGCCGGTGCGAATAAGATCAAAAGCTTCTTGTCCATCGGCGGCCCCGACAGCGTCGTAACCAAACTGCCGCAAATCTTCCAAAATGATTTCGGAAGTGACTGCATCATCGTCAACAACTAAAACTCGCATGGCAAGGACCTACGAAGGTTGTTTCATTCGTTCAATAGTTTTCCGCAATTTGGTTCGGTCGAGGCGCATCCGCTCCAAATCGTGTGGCAACTCCGCCAGTTGCATATCCAGTGCTCGTTGCTCGGCGCGAGAAGCATTTTCGTACAAATCGCGAGCCGACACGCTGCCTGCCGTTCCTTTGATGCGATGTGCTACTTGAGCCGCTTCAGTAGCATCGCGGGCTCGAATGGCACGCTCCAACTCGATCAAATCGGCATCGAGTTGACCGGTGAATTTGGCTAGCACGCGTTCCACCAAGGCTAAATTGCCCATACACCGGACCTTCAGGGCCTCCCAATCGAGTGCCGATTGATCGACTTCGTCAGACCAGTGTTCCATAATTCGACTCTCGCAAAGACATCCGACTGGCGATGTTCTACCCTGAACTGTAGGTTTCCTTGTTTTCCAGTCAAAAACTGAGCACTAATTTGCAGCGTTGTAGGAATACAGTATGATTGGCATAAAACTTACAATCGGTAAAGTGTTCATTTCCAGTGATACTGCAAACCTCGCGATCCACTCATGCAACGCCTATATATATTGTCAAGCCGTGCGGGCCTGATCGCAGCGCTTATCTGCTTAAGTTATGGGAAATTAACCGCAGACGTAGATGAGGCGCCACCCGCCGCTGCGTCCAGCACTGCCCGGGCAGTACACATTCACGTCGATGCTAGCCGATCGAAAGGCAGCTGGAATCCCATCTGGCGATACTTTGGCGCGGATGAGCCGAATTACGCCACCATGAAAGATGGCCAAAAGTTAATCGGCGAGCTCGGGGAACTTGGCCCACCTCAAGTGTATTTTCGCACACACAACTTGCTGTGCACGGGCGATGGCACACCTGCTTTGAAATGGGGCTCGACAAACGCTTATCGTGAAGATGCTGAAGGAAAGCCACAATACGATTGGAAAATTCTAGATCACATTTTTGAGACTTACTTGCAGCGCAGTGTCAAGCCTTATGTGGAAATCGGCTTCATGCCGGAATCGCTTTCGACCCACGCCGAACCTTACCAGCACCATTGGGATCCCACTGCCAAATACAACGACATCTTCACCGGCTGGGCCTACCCGCCAAAAGATTTCAACAAGTGGAGCGATCTAATTTACCAATGGGCCGCTCATTGTGTTGAAAAATATGGTCCCGAAGAAGTAAATCGTTGGTATTGGGAAGTATGGAATGAGCCAAATATCGGTTATTGGAAGGGTTCACCGCAACAGTTCTTCGAATTGCATGATCGGGCCATCGACGCGGTCCGCCGCGCACTGCCCACGGCCAAAGTGGGTGGCCCCGATTCCGCGGGCGGAGGCACTAAATTTCTACGTGATTTTTTGGAACACTGTGTCCGCGGCAACAACGCAGCTACCCATGCCATCGGCACGCCAATAGATTTCATCTCGTTCCATGCCAAAGGCTCACCATCGTTTGTCGACGGCCACGTAAGAATGGGCATTGCCAATCAACTCCGCAATATCGATTCTGCATTCGCCATTGTCGCTTCATTTCCCGAGTTGAAGCAAAAGCCGATTGTGATTGGAGAATCCGACCCCGATGGTTGTGCGGCCTGCCAAGGTCGACAACTGGGTTACCGGAATGGCACGATGTATTCAAGCTATACGGCCGCCAGCTTCGCTCGCAAAATCGAACTGGCCGATAAGCACGGTATCAACCTGGAAGGTGCATTGACTTGGGCCTTCGAGTTTGAAGATCAACCACTGTTTGCCGGTTTCCGTCAATTAGCAACCGGTGGCATTGATTTACCGGTGCTCAACGTGTTCCGCATGTTCAGCAAAATGGAAGGTCAGCGGCTGAATGTTGAAAGCGACGCTGCAATCCCATTGTCTGAAATTTTGAAGAACGGGGTCCGCAACCTGCCCGAGGTTTCCGCACAAGCCAGTTTGGATGAACACAAATTAAGCGTGCTTTTGTGGCATTACCACGATGATGACTTGCCTGGCCTCGACGCCGACGTTGAACTATCCTGTACCGGTTTGCCAATCGCATCTGGTGAAGCGCGGCTGCAACAATTTCGCATTGATGCCGATCACAGCAACGCATACACGGCTTGGCAGAAAATGGGATCGCCGCAGCAACCTACCCCGGAACAATACGCCGCGTTGGAAGGCGCTTGTCGACTGGCGGAATTAGTACCACCAGCGACCGTACATATCGAAAATAATCAAATAATTTTGCATTTGACGTTACCGCGACAAGCGGTGGCGCTTGTGCAAATCAATTTGCCTGTGGCAAAATAGGCCCCAAAAGAATGGGTGCCTTGGAATCTGCGGTAGGCCTCGACGCGCTGGCAGCGTATGATATAATCTCATCAACCGACAGCGACCGCCAGCGCATCCTTTATGGTGTGTGCTTGATGGAACTTGTCGGAATAAAACACATGACGCGGGGTGGAGCAGCCCGGTAGCTCGCGAGGCTCATAACCTCGAGGTCACAGGTTCAAATCCTGTCCCCGCCACTGTATATTTTTATGATTCTCGAAAGTCCTTTGCTGCTGCGCCGGTCTAATTTGATGTAAAAGACTAGGCGCTCCCTTCTTTTCGTTCCGTTGCACAGCGAAAGCCCAACATCAAGCGGGTCCTCTGGTTGGACGCGTTTATCCGGCGGCCGAATGGTAAACTCGGCCCCGTCTTTTAGCCAACCAAGGGACACCTGAACTCGCGGCTAACCGGTCTTTATTTCGTCAGTAAATCGCTTTAGTTCGGTCTCAGCTTCCTGTTTAGCAATACCATAGCGTTCCTGAATTTTTCCCAGCAATTGATCACGTTTGCCCTGGACTACTGTCAAATCCTGATCTGTTAACTTACCCCAGCGTTCGCGAACTTTGCCTTGGAGTTGCTTCCAATTACCTTCAATTTGATCCCAATTCATAAAATCGTCTCCTCAATATTTCCCGGTGAACTTCTGCTGCTTAAATCGCATTGCGCAGCGCATTTTCTACCCGTGTAGAACTCCTTTTTGGGACATAAGCAGATTTCATGCCAGATGATTTATGTCTTTGTAGCCCATTAGAAAGAAGAGTTAGGTCCATGCGATGCCCTAACACCCACGGTAAATCTCGTGCTTTCGCGCTCTAGTAGATCCAGGTCCATACCAGCACAATCGCTGCGATAAACATTGCCACGGTTGTCGTCCAACCAAGAGTATTCACAATTAACCCATTGCTCCGTTTTCCCATAATCTGCGAATTGCTGGCGATGAGCATCACAATTATCAACAACGGCGGTGCCAAAAATCCGTTAATTACAGCGGTCCAAAATAACGCCTGCATCGGATTTACACCCAGGTAATTGATTGCCAGTGCAGCAAGCGTGCAAACGATTATGACCACATAGAATTCTTTAGCCTGCCAGGGCTTGGCATCCAAGCTGCATTTCCATCCACACAGTTCTGCCACGCTATAAGCTGCTGAGCCCGTAAGAATCGGCACCGCTAATATGCCTGTGCCGATTAAACCGAAGGCCATCAAAATATAGGCGGCATTCCCCGCGATAGGCCGCAGCGCGTCGGCCGCTTCCGTAGCGGTGCTGATTTCAGTCTTACCCGCAGTATGCAAAGTTGCCGCCGTAGCCAAAATGATGAAATACATTACGACATTGGAAAGAAACATTCCCGTGATCACATCCCATGCGGCGAACTTCAATTCCTTTGGAGTTGCGCCTTTGCGCTGCCAGCGTTGCGTTTTTCCGTCAGCAATTTCCTCCTCAATTTCTTGGTTGGCTTGCCAAAAGAATAGATAGGGAGAAATGGTCGTCCCCAACAGAGCCACTAGCATCGAAAGGAAATTGCTGTCGAAGCGAATGGACGGAACCAGCGTGCCTCGCAAGACAGAGGTCCAATTTGGATGGGCAAGGAACGACGCGCCGATATATGCGAATAGTGACAGAGTCAACCAGCGAAATATCTTAACGATCAGCCGGTAGCTTCCCCAAATCTGGACCAACAGAATCAATAAAGCGACCGGAAGTATTAAGGCTAAAATGGGGATCGGCGCTAGAAGATTGATTCCCGCCGCAATCGCCTGAATATCTGCTGCTGCATTGATGGTGTTAGCAACAACTAGTGCAACAATTGCCGGGTAAACCACAAAGCGCGGAAACTGTTCGCGCATAATGCGAGTCAAACCGGTGCCGTAAACCAATGCAATTTTTGCACAAATAAATTGAATTGCGGCCATTAAAGGAAAAGTGACCAGCGCCAGCCATAATACTGGGTAACCGATCGAAGCTCCGGCCATTGCGTAAGTGCCTATACCCGACGGATCGTCATCCGACGCTCCGGTAATTAAGCCCGGACCAAGAGCTTGCAAGAAGGGCCTGGCAGACCGTGTCACTCGATACCAACCTCGCTCCCGTCGCCTTTCCGGTTCAGAACCCGGATCCGCGGTCGTTGTTGAGCGATTTTTTTTTAATCTACGACGCATGTTCCTTTAATCGCCGCATTTCTTTGATCCATTTCCACAACGCAATCGTTCTACAAAAACAGGTCCGAATTCGGAATTGAATTCGGACCCGTCCTAAACAACACTGAAGTAGTTGACGAAGCGAAATTCACCGTCGAACGTCATTGGCGCGATCTTGCTCCCGTGCCGCTTGCTCTCGTTGTTGATCTGCAGACTTCTGAAGTTCGTTGGCACGACGACTTTCCGTATTCGCCTGATTCTGTGCACTCTCATGCTTGTCATCAGCATCGCGCTGGATTTCTGCTTTTTTGGCCTGGGCATTCAAATCAATTTGTTCCTTTTGACTTGTAGCTCGATCTTTTTGTGCCTGCAGGCTCAGATCAATTTGTTGTTTTTGCTGAGCAGCAGACTGGTTCACGTGCTCAATCTCCTTAGTCGTGCTTGACTGCTCGCATCCGGCCACAAGGACCACTGCAGGAACCAATAAAGCTCCAATCGAACGTGACCAAAAGCTCATCATTTTAGCTTTAAGGTGAGAACTCATGATTTAACTCCCTGATGAAAGAATTTTATACCCCTTCGTTCCGCGCCCGCGCCAAGATGCACATGCACATCCCGTACCACGGCACTTTTCTGCGGCAAAGCCTAAAATTATTGAGTGATTGTCAGTCTATCTGGATTGTTCCGAGCCAATGATTTTTCGGCAGTCCAATAAGAGCAAGACTGTTATCCGAAAAAGCATGTCCGATGCATTACCGGCACATTAATTGCAAAGCATTACGAGCAATTGGCCGTCAATTCGGCTGTGAAGCGATCAGGAAAGTCACTGAGGAGAGACATAACATGAAATCAATCGTTTATTCCGCGATTATTGTAATGAGTGCTGCAATTTGCATCGGATATGGAACTCGTGCGTTGTGCCAAACTCACGGCACGGCAGGGGCCGGCCCGGCTAATACGGGCAATTCGCAGGGCAGTGCTTCACCGAATATGCCCAACAATCCCGTAACCGGTCAGCCCGGCGCTCAAAGTGTGCCGATTCCAGGAACAGTTCCCATTGAGCCAAGTGCTCAGAGACCGGCACAAGTCCCTCCCGCCCTGCAGAACCCACCGAACCCAGCGGCCCAGCTTTCGCCAAATATTCCGCTGAATTCGGCAACAGGTCAGCCGGGCTCGCAAAGCGTGCCGATGCCATCCGGAAATGCTTTGCAGAATCAACCGAATGCGGCGGGATCTCAACCCACTTCTCCGACCGGAGCGCCAAGCATGGGTTCTCCTAACATACCTCCGAATTCAGCCACCGGTCGTTCGGGGGCCCAGAGCGTGACTCCACCTGGAACAAACACTTTGCAAACCCAACCCAATAACGCGCCACCGTTTGGTACAGGCAACGTTTCGCCGTTCGGCCCAGGCGGAACATCCAATGGTCTTCCGGCCGCACAGCGGGGAACCAATAATCAAAGCAGTAATCTAGGCGAAAGTGATATTCCCCCGCCAGTTCGAAATCGTGTCGACGAGAACCGCGCCGCTCGTCAAGACATTCGCCAAGATCGACAGGAGCTACGTGAAGATCGTCGGGACACGGCAAATGACTGGCGTTTTTCCAATTACAACAATGAGTGGTGGTATTGGATGCCGGAGAACTATTGGATGTACTATCGTGATAACAATTGGAATCGATATGATGCCGCTGCTTATCGGCCTCAAGGTTACGTTACGGGATACCGTGGCCAATCGCAAAACACGGGAACCTATTATGACGAGAACGGCCGGCAGTACCGGCGTGATTATTCCCCTCTCCGTAGCGCCTTACGCAGAGCAGAAGAAAATGGCAACGCGCAGGTAGATATCAATGCAGGGGGCACCCATGTAGATGCAGGCCCCAATGGCGTTCAGGTGGGAACACCCACGCGATAACGGTTACATCCAGAAAAACTTTTCCTTCAGCCGCTTGGGCGTCGCGGGTCGCCCAGGCGGCTACTTTTGTAACCTGACCATCCAAATTGAATTGCAAATTCAGGCCGCGATGGGCCCAAAAGCTTTCGAGAAGATCAAAGTCATCTTGGGGGTGCGTTATTCGTGATGAGGTTGGAGCAAGTGCTAGCGAATCCTCTGGCTCGAAAGTGCCGTAGAATTGATCGAGTGCCATCTGAGAGATCGGCTGTGAGGTTCGCACAGAAGATAACAGCGAGAGACCACTAAACCCCTTCGTGGCTTGAACACCTGGCAAGGAAAATTCAATTTGGCCATGCGGCTTGGCCGGGGCCTCGATCGGTATCTTTTGGCGCGGTGTATTGTTGTTGTTGGATGTCAGGAAATCCGTTGCCGATGGCGTACTCGTTAACAAGGTCGGCGGTGTTGGATTCAAATCTCCGAACAAACCGTCTGTTGAGCTTGCAGTAGTACTCTCAGTACTGACGCTCCCTCCGCCGCCAAGCAACAGATTGATTAGCGCCTGCACATCCAGGTTATTTACATGACCGTCGTTATTGATATCAGCAACATTAAGTAGATCTTGCGATGATAACTGCCGAGTCATTTGATACGTATTCAAACCCACAAGGGCGTTTATCAATGCGACAATGTCCGCTGCATCACGGTGGCCATCAAGATTAATGTCGCCCCTTAGTAGTATTGCGACGTTTGTGAAGATTGCGCTCGTCAACTGCGGGTTATAGTTTGCGGCGGCAGCTAAGCCAACGTCCGCAGAAGTTGGCATTGCTGCGATTGCAATGGTTGACCCCAACTGTGTCCATGTCACCCCATCGGAACTGTAAAAACCACTAAAGTTATTGCCGACGCGGACTACCCGTACGTATTCCGAACCAACCGGAATGCTCCCCAATGGCACCGAGGTTATACTACCGCCACTTGTCGTGCGATATTCAAAAACCAAACTATTGCCATCGCTTTGTAGCAAGGCGGCAAAGGGATCGTTCGAGCTAGTTCCAGCGCGAAACATTACGCCCGACGCCGGCGTGCCGTGCGTTCCATCGGCATTGGTCATGCTCAGAATTTCGGCAGTTATGGCCACATCACCGCTGATCGGCTGATAAGCAAAATTGAATTGGTCACTTGAGTCCCCGATTCCTGCGCCGCCGCCAACTACTGTCCACAGGTTTACCGTTGCTCCGGTCGACAGAGTTGTGGAGCTAGAAGCCCAACCAGGGTTACCCGGCATATTAATGTCCGCATCAACCCAGCCACTGGGCAAGCTGCTGGCGGGATTGCCGACAATCACCCCGCGACCATTGATTCCCAAATACACTCGACCGAACACGTTCGGATCGGCCGCCATGGTGTCTACCAAGCCACCCCACTGATGATTCACATCATTCAACAAGATCCACGTTTGGCCGGCATCATCCGAACGGTAAACTCCAAGGAAATTATTGATCGTGCCATAGATGTAGATCGCAGGATATGTTTTTCCGGGCGGAGGCGCCCCCAGCGTCATGCTGGGAACGTTGGCAAATCCGATTGAACTAACCTGCGTAAAACTAGTCCCGGAATTTGTAGAATGATACACGCCGTTGTATGAGGAAATCCACAAATCACCGGCAGTCAGCGGGTTGGCAACCAACGTGATATTGCCATTACTTAGCGCCGATCCAGTTTGAGTAAACGAGTGACCGCCGTTGGTGCTGATGTATAACTTCCACTGGTTGTCGCTACTGTTTTCGGTCCAATAGTAAAATACGCTGGAATTGACACGGTCGGAGACAACCGTTCCTCCGGTAAGCGTGCCGCTGGGCATAGTCGCTGCGGTCCATGTCGAACCGTTGTTCGTGGAAAAAAATGGCAACTTTCCAGAAGCGGCCCACAGAATAGTGCTGCCATCGGCAGAAACGGCGACCGCCCCACCCGAGGCATTATTATTCGGGCGAGAGGCAAATTCGGTCCACGTTACGCCATCGTTCGTTGTGTAAGCACCCTCATGGCTGCCGGTGCTGCCAACGACCACTTCAAAATTTGGATTGTTTTGCGCGAAATCGACGCTGTTCAATGTTCCCAGGCCACCATTAGCAATCGTTGCAGCAATTGCCCCTGCGCTTGGAGATGAAGTAAGTGTAGTGTGCGCAAATCCATTGATGTCACCCAGCGCGCTGAACAGCGGAACGCCTGTTTGGGGAGCAACCAAC
>DASRSD010000102.1 GCA_035656635.1 Pirellulales bacterium | reverse complement strand
ATCGCCGATGTTTTTTCAACTCAGTCGGCGCATCGAGCTTTTCGGTTTGCGCTTGCATGCGCAGACGGAACAAATTCTCGGAAGCTTCCTTCCAAGTAAGGTTAATTTGTTCGTCGCTCATATCGCGAATTTCTTTGGCTTTGGCCATAATTCTCACCGCCTCGGCGCGTCGTTGCCGACGCGGCTAAACTGTTACATCGCTCGGCGCTTCAAAAATCGAACTTTCACGGGCATTTTGTGTGCCAGCCGAGCAAAGCACATGCGGGCCGCTTCCTCGGAAAGGCCGCCCACCTCGTACAAAACGGTGCCCGGCTTTACCACGGCCGCCCAAAACTCCGGTTCGCCTTTCCCTTTACCCATGCGGGTTTCCAGTGGAATACTCGTGATCGATTTGTGCGGAAACACGCGCACGTAAAGCCGTCCTTCGTTGCGCATGTACTGCTGCGCAGCGACACGGCCAGCCTCAATGGTTTGCGCACTTAGCCAACCTCCTTGGGCCGCTTGCAGAGCGTATTCGCCAAAGCTCACGCGATTGCCGCGCGTGGCTTCACCTTTTATACGCCCTCTTTGGCTTTTTCGGAACTTGACCCTCTTGGGCATCATCGCCATGAGCTTGGTCCTCGTACATACCTTGGTTAATCCACACTTGCACGCCGATGTGGCCTTGCGGTGTTTTGGCTTCGGTAAAGCCGTAATCGATTTTCGCCCGCAATGTCGACAGCGGCATGCTGCCGGCAATGGCCTTTTCGCGGCGCGCCATTTCGGCGCCACCCAAACGGCCTGCCAGTTGAACCTTGATTCCTTTTGCGCCCGCTTCCATCGAAGTGTCGATCGCCCGTTTCATTGTGCGACGGAAGCTGGCCCGTTTAGCCAATTGTTCGGAAATATCTTCCGCCACCAACTGGGCGAAAATTTCCGGTCGGTTGATTTCTTCAATTTTGATGTTCACGCGGCGGCCGATCAGGTTTTGCAGCTCTTCCTGGAGCTTTTCCACTTCTTGACCTTTGCGGCCAATAATTACGCCCGGGCGCGCCGTGTGTAGCACAATTTTGACTTCATCCCGGGTGCGCTCGATTTCGACCTTGGGAATGGCGGCGAAATTGTATTTCTCCTTGACGAATTTACGCACCTTGAAATCTTCCAACAGCAGATCGCGAAACTCCTGCTTGGAAGCGTACCAGCGGCTTTTCCAGCCTTCCATAATGCCGGTGCGAAATGCGACAGGATTGACTTTTTGACCCATAACTAATCTCGTATGCGGTATGCAGTAGGCGGTAATGTATTTTGAAGTTGCGTTTATTCCAGTTCGACCGAAATGTGCGCCATTCGCTTGCGAATCATAAACGCCATGCCCCGCGCCCGGGGACGGATACGTTTGAACATGGGCCCACCATCGATGCGGCAATCCTTCACCACCAGGCTGCCGACATTGTTGGCCCGGCGATCTTCCGCGTTGCCCAGTGCGCTCTTAATCACCTTTTCCAGCATCCGCGCGCCGCGGTGCGGCATGTACTTCAAAATATCCAGCGCATCGTCGGCGAATTTACCGCGCACCAAGTTCGCCAAGGGGCGCACCTTGCGGGCACTAATGCGGGCAAATCGATGTGTTGCTTTGTATGCCATGATGACTGTTGTTCATTGATTCCGGTGTCACAGCGCCGGGTTGATATTACGCTTTTCCTGCCGGAGCTGCGGCCGGAGCTCCGCCTGACGCCGCGGCAGACTCGGCTTCCTTCTTGATGCGGCCGCCGTGACCGCGGAAAGTTCGCGTAGGGGCGAACTCGCCCAGCCGATGCCCGACCATGTCTTCCGTAATAAACACCTTCACGTGCAACTTACCGTTGTGAACCATGAACGTGTGGCCCACAAACTCGGGCACAATGGTGCATGCCCGAGCCCAGGTTTTGATGGGGTCCTTTTTGTTCACCGAGTCCATCGCTTCCACCTTGCGGAAGACATTGGGATCGACAAACGGCCCTTTCTTTTTGGAACGTCCCATGGAAATTTCCTCCCGACTGACACAGTCGGGCTATTTTAGTTTTACAATGGAATTTTGATTTGACCGTAGCGCCGCGAACGTCGGCGGCGAATCAGCGCCGAGTTGGACGGCTTCCGCCGCTTGCGCGTGCCGCCACCCTTGGCACTTTTACCTGTCGGACTAACGGGATGCCGGCCTCCCTTGGTGCGACCTTCGCCGCCACCGTGCGGGTGATCGATGGGGTTCATGGCCGTGCCGCGAACAAAGGGCCGCCAACCTTTCCAACGGTTGCGTCCTGCCTTGCCAATTTGAATGTTCATGTGATCGGCATTGCCGATGGCGCCAATGGTTGCCCGACCTGCCGATGGCACCCGGCGAATTTCGCCGCTGGGCAAGGTGATTTGCGCCCAATCGGCCTCGCGGGCCATAAGCACTGCACTGGAACCTGCGGAGCGACACAAACGGGCGCCGCGGCCCGGCTGCAGTTCGATATTATGAATCGACAAACCCAACGGAATATTTCGCATCGGCAAGCAATTGCCAACCTTGGGCGGTGCATCGGGCCCGTTCATTATTTCCTGGCCAACTTGCAAGCCATCCGGCGCTAAAATGAAGCGCTTTTCGCCGTCTGCAAAAAAGAGCAGGGCAATGCGGGCACTGCGATTGGGATCATATTGAATCGATTGCACCTTGGCCGACACCCCGTCTTTTTCACGGCGAAAATCGATCAATCGATAGCGCCTTTTGTGTCCGCCGCCACGGTGCCGGGCAGTAATCAAGCCTTGGTTGTTGCGCCCGCCGTGCCGCTTTTTGGGAATACTGAGCGCGCGAGGCATCGCGGCGCCGGGCGTCAATTCAGCGAAATCGCTGACCGTAGCGCCGCGGCGTCCAGGCGATGTCGGTTTATAACGGCGAATACCCATGGCAAGCGTTCAATTTCAATGATTAAAAGAAATCAATCCGGTGTTCGGAATCCAACTTCACAATGGCTTTTTTCCAATCCTGCGTACGGCCGCTGCGGAAGCGCGCCCGGCGCGGCTTGCCTTTGCGGTTTTGAATGTGCACGCGCAACACTCTCACGTTAAATAGTTCTTCAATGGCCTTGCGGACATCGGCCTTGGTGGCGAGCTTGTTCACTTCGAAGGTGTAGGCGTTGTATCGGCTGGAGCGGTGCATCCCCTTTTCCGTGACCAGCGGGCGCACAATTACTTGATGCGACGCCAATAGGCCTCGCTCTTCCTGTGCTGCTTCGTGGGTTGCTTCGGCGGTCATGATTCTTTCTTTTTCCTGGTCCGCTTGGCTGCAGCCGGTTTGCTGGCATCAGACCTTGCCGACGATTTTTCAGCCGCTTCGTCAGAATTTTGCGTGCCCGATTTTGCGGCCCGTTCCTTAATCCACTCCAGCGCCGCTTTGGTGAACAACAATCGCTGCGGCCGCAGCACAATTAAGGCGTTTAAATCCGCCACCGGCGACATGCTCACGCCTGCAATGTTGCGAACCGATTTGTATAAATTGACATCATGTGCCGCCGTGGCCACCAGCAGACTTTTGTGTTCGTGGCACTTCAGCGCTTTCAAAATGGCAGCCATTTCGCGGGTTTTGGGGGCGCTGAATTTCAAATCGTCGATCACGGTGACTTGGTCGTCACGAATTTTGGCCGCCACGGCCATCCGCGTGGCCAATTGCAGCGCCTTGTGCGGCAAGCGATAACCGAAATCGCGCGGTTTTTTGGCAAAAATATGCCCGCCGCCACGGCGAATGCCGCTGCGCCGCGAGCCGGCCCGGGCATTCCCCGTGCCTTTTTGGCGGTACATTTTTTTCGTGGAGCCGGCCACCAGGGCGCGGCTTTTTGTGGCGAACGTGCCTTGGCGTAGGTTGGCCTCATACATGACCACGGCGTCATGCAGCAATTGCTTGTTGATGCGCGGAGCCAGATCGGTCGGCTCGATTTCCACCGAGCCCACGGAGGCTCCCTTCGCATCGTAGATGGTTAGCTTTGGCATGCTGTTACAGTTTGTTCGTTTGGCGTACCAGCACAAAACCGCCGTTGGGGCCCGGCACCGCTCCGCGCACCAGCAGTAAATTGTTCTCCTTGTCGACGCGCACTACTTTCAAATTGCGGCTGGTCTGGCGAACGTTGCCCATTTGGCCCGCCATTTTCTTTCCCTTGAACGTGCGGCCAGGAAATGTATTGCCGCTGGTGCCGCCGATATGTCGATGCACTTTTTTCACGCCGTGAGTGGCCCGTTGGCCTTTGAAATTGTGCCGCTTCATCGCCCCCTGGAAGCCTTTTCCCTTGCTGGTGGCAGTCACGTCGACGGCTTTGACTTTTTCGAACATCTCGACGGTTAGTTTTTGACCGATGGTCATTTCGCCGGCCGGGCCAACCAACTCGCGGACAAACCGTTGCGGTTCGCAATCGGCCTTGGGCAACAATTCCACGCCGGCTTTCGCCCTGGTTTTGGAGCGAGCGCTGTCCAGCTTCGCCACGTGGCCGCGCCGGCTGCGAATGGCCAAGCGACGGGGCATGTCGGAGAAGCCAAGTTGCACCGCTTCGTAACCATCGCGGGCAGCAGTGCGGAGTTGAAGCACGGGGCAGGGGCCAGCCTCGATTACCGTCACCGGAATGGCGGTTCCGGCTTCGTCAAACACTTGTGTCATCCCGACTTTGCGGCCGAGTAATCCGATGGCCATCGTTATATCCCCGTGCGTTGTTCATTGGGTTTGCGCAGACAAGCGGTCCTTATAAGCGGACCCGCTTGGCCAGTCGTGCGACCTTACAAGGTCGCCGCCGACCTCGCTGCGTATTACCCACTGAACTTCCGTGGCATGTGAATGTTTTCCAGAATTTTTTCAAATCGCGTCGTCAGGACGCTGCAAAAATCAATATTCAATTCGTTATCTGCCTGTGCTGGCTTTGATTTTAATATCAACGCCTGCGGGCAAACTTAATTTGTTCAAGGCTTCAATGGTTTTGGCGGTGGCTTGCACAATGTCAATCACACGTTTATGCGTGCGAATTTCGTATTGCTGCCGCGCCTTTTTGTCGATGTGCGGGCTGGAAAGGACAGTGTACCGTTCAATTCGCGTGGGCAAGGGAATGGGCCCGTGCACCTCGGAATTGGTGCGCTTGGCGGTATCGACAATTTCCGCCGCGCTTTGATCCAACACCGTATGGTCGTAGGCCTCCATCCGGATGCGAATAATTTCGTGCGAATGACCCGCCACGCTGCTACTCCCGCCGGAATCGTGTCCGGTGTATTACGCTAACTACTGCTTCCAACACTTCCTGTCATACCCCGGTCCATGGGGGAAACCCTCCAAGATAGAAGATCAACAAAAACAGGTCAATGGGGGGTTCGGCGAGATTTTGGCTTTGGCGTTCAGTTTGTCTTGGAGTTGTATCTGGCTGCTACGACTAGACCACCAGATGACTAGATACCATATCCCACCGTACATCAGACAACCTTGCAACAGACACCAGACGACCAGACACCTAAATAAATCCTTCCTGCACCTCCGGCGGGGCAGGGCCGTATTTCAACGGTTCCATCGAAAAGCTGGCCCGACCTTGGCTTAAGCTGCGAACCGCTGCTGAGTAACCAAACATCGCCGACAATGGCGCTTCGGCTTCCAGCACCGTCGCTCCGCCGCGGCTTTCGGTACTGTTGATGGTGGCTCGCCGCTGCTGCAAATCGTTGATCACGTCCCCCAAGTGATCTTCCGGGGTGGTTACTTCCACGGCCATGATCGGTTCCAACACCATCACGCCGGCGGCTTGCAGCGCTTTGGTAAAGGCATCGGCCGCGGCAATTCGCAGCGCCACTTCGCCTGGCAGCGGCTCCGGCAGCGGCGTCTGCAGCAATTCCAGAGAACAGCTCCACAGCGGGCAACCTTTCAGGCCGCCTCCTTCGGCTGCTTCTTTGAGCGCGGAGAGTACTAGTTGAATAATATTTTGTTTCGCTCCATCTTCCACGAACCAGTTGGTGAAGACGTGGCACGGCTCATCTTTATGCTGCGGCGTTACACGCACCTTGACTTCTGCGAATAACGTCTGCCCGCCGATTTGTCGATTGCACTTGCCCAGCGCTTCCGCCGGCGCGTTCACCGTTTCTTTGTAGCTGACCCGTGGCTTGTGCACGCGCACGTGCAAATTGAAATCGCGTTGCAAGCGGTGCTGAATGACTTCCAAATGTAATTCCCCCATGCCGCTGATCAGCGTTTGTCCGGTCTCCTCGTTCTCGTGGGCGCGGAACGTCGGATCTTGCCGCTTGAGCATTTCCAGCACTTCGCCCAATTTTTTGCGGTCGGCCGTGCTTTCCGGTTCCACGGCGGCGGAAATGACGGTTTCGGGAAATTGAATGGTTTCCAACAGCAGCGGCGCTTTGGGATCGCACAGCGTGTCGCCGGTGATCGATTGCCGCGGTCCGATCACACCGACGATGTCGCCGGCCTGTACGCTTTCGATTTGCTCTTCGCGCTTGGTAGCGTGAATAATCCACAACTGCGAGACGTTTTCCTTGAAATTTTTGCCGGAATTCAGTGCGCGGCTGTTTTGCTTAAGCGCGCCGGAGTACACCCGCAACCAATGAATGTCGCCCGTCTTCGCGGGCAGCACCTTGAACACCAGCCCGCAAAATGGCTCCTCCGACGACGGCTTGCGGATTTCGATTTTGTCGCTGCCGTCCTTGTTTTTTTCCAGGGCGTGGCCTTCTACCGGCGGCACATCGAGCGGACTGGGTAAATAATTTTGAACGGCGTCAAGCACAGGCTGCACGCCGATGCCATGCAGCGCCGAGCCGCACAACACCGGCTGCACTTGCAACGCCACCGTAGCCTTGCGTAATACGCTGTGGATCAATTCCGAGGGAATCGGCGCTTCTTGCAAAGCCAATTCCATCAATTCGTTGCTGTAATCGTATAACTTTTCGAGCATGGCGCTGCGCCACTTTTCGGCGCGCTCGCGCAACTCCAGCGGGATATTTACGGCGATTAAATCTCGGCTTTGGCGCTCGCCGCCGAACGTGAGCATTTTCATCTCGATCAGATCGATGATGCCCCGGAACGGATCTTTCACATGCGGCGGGCCTTGGCCGACGGGAATTTGAATGGCCACGGGATGGGCCGCCAGTCGTTGGGAAAGTTCGCCGTAAACGGCCTCAAAATCGGCTCCTTCCCGATCCAATTTGTTGATGAACGCTACACGCGGCACTTTGTATTTGTCGGCCTGCCGCCAGACCGTTTCGCTTTGAGCTTCAACGCCTTCCCGCGCACTGAACACCACGACCGCTCCGTCCAGTACCCGCAGACAGCGTTCCACTTCGGCCGTAAAATCGACGTGGCCGGGCGTGTCGAGCAAGTTGATGGTGACGTCTTTCCAGGGAAACGTGACGCAGGCGGCGTAAATGGTGATGCCGCGTTCTTGCTCCTCGGGATCAGAATCGGTATCTGTGGTCCCCTTATCGACTTCACCCACGCGATGCTTGGCGCCGGAGAGGAACAACATCCGCTCGGTGACGGTTGTCTTGCCGGCGTCGATGTGGGCAATAATGCCGATGTTTCGAAGTTTTAGCAGGTCGCGTTGCATGTTAGCTGATCAAGCGTCCAATGGCATTGTCGGAAGTGCAACTCCAGCGCGTAAAATAGGCCGCCCTGTTGGTGGACAGAAAGCGGCCATTGTACGAGCAGGCATTTACCAAGCGAAGTGGGCGAAGGCCTTGTTGGCGTCGGCCATGCGATGGACGTTTTCGCGCTTGGTCATGGCGGCCCCTTCGCGATTGAAGGCGGCCAGCAACTCATCGGCCAGCTTTTCGTGAGTGGCGCGGCCCTTCTTTTCGCGGACGGATTCCAAAATCCAGCGAATGCCCAGCGATTCCTGCCGTTTGCGGCTGACTTGCATGGGCACCTGATATGCTGCCCCGCCGACGCGCTTGGAACGCACTTCAATGCTGGGCTTCACGTTTTCCAGGGCCTGCTTGAATACTTCGATCGGTTCCTTGTCGGGCATTTTCTCCTTGACGATATCCAACGCCCGATAGAACACGCCCTGGGCCGTGCTTTTTTTGCCATCGTGCATCAGGCAGTTGATGAACTTGCTGGCCATCACATCGCCGAAGCGCGGATCAGGCTTAAGTGTCGTGCCGCTGGCGGTAATTCTTCCCATCGTTAGCCTTTCTTCGCTCCGTACAAGCTGCGGCTGCCCTTACGGCCTTCCACGCCCAGGCAATCTAATGTGCCGCGGATAATGTGATACCGTACGCCGGGTAAGTCGCGCACACGGCCGCCGCGAATCAACACAATCGAGTGCTCCTGCAGTGTGTGGCCTTCGCCGGGAATGTAAACGGTTACTTCTTTGCCGTTGCTCAAGCGGACCCGGGCAATCTTCCGTAGCGCGGAGTTGGGCTTCTTGGGCGTCATCGTTTTCACGATGAGGCACACGCCGCGCTTTTGCGGACATTTATCGAGCACCGGAGATTTGCTGAACTTGCGCTTCGCCCGGCGGCGGTTTTTCACTAATTGGCTGATCGTCGGCATGCACAATTCCCTCTCCCCTTAGGAGAGAGAGTTAGGGTGAGGGGTGGTTCGCTGCGGCGTGTGAATTGGAATCCATTAAGATACCCAATTCACGTCGGGTGTCAATTGCAGGGACCAAATTCGCCGGGTGCTGAAATCACCGGGATTTGGCGATTTCTGTTAGAAACAGCGGCCCGCTTTGCTGTAAACGCTCTTCCAACCGCTGGGTGCAGTCGCAGTTTTCGCAAGCCCAGGGTTCGCTGCCGTTTTCGTCGCGGCAATTAGCCCGGGCATGGGCATCTTGCACTTTCACTAACTCAAAATACTGTTCCCAGTAGGGCTGCTCTTCCTGAAGCGGAGTTGGGCAGTAGCAAACCTCCACCCAGCGTGCCGTGCCATCGGGAAACTGCCGCGCCTCATGCATGTTGCGCAGGTATTCTCCCTCGGCCACGGATCCTTGGCCGAGCGTTTCGTTTTGCACAGCTTCCAACAACGATTGCCGACAGCCACGCTTCAGCCGGGCGCGCACTAAGTATCTCATGGGTAGACCTCCGTCTGCTGGTTAGTAATTATACCGACCTACAGAGGCGCTGGCACTTTACTCGGTTCCTTCGGAGGAGCCGTTACTATCACCCAATAAGGCGTCCAAGCCGCTGGGAGCAGACTCTGCTGGCGATTCGGCAGTTACCGTGGCTATAGTACCGCTGGTTTTGGCGGCCGTGCCATTGCCATCTTCGGCAGTTTCCAATAGCGGGAAGGCCCGGGTAAGGACTTGCTCCTTCTGCGCGGCCAGGGCTTCCAGTGCCTCGCGGCGAATTCGCACGTCCGATTCTTGGAACGTTTTGAATCCGGTGCCGGCGGGAATTAAGTGACCCAAAATCACGTTTTCCTTCAGGCCTACCAAGCGGTCGACCTTGCCAGCCAGCGCCGCTTCGGTCAACACTTTGGTAGTTTCCTGGAAGCTGGCGGCTGAAATAAAGCTGCTCGATTGCACCGCCGCCTTCGTAATTCCCAACAACTGCGTGCTGGCGGTGGCGGGTTTGGGCTTGCTGCCCTTGGCCGCCGTGCCGCCCAAGCCTTCGGTCTGAGTGTTTGCCGCTTCCAGCGTATCTTTCGGCACAATGGCGCCAACTTCGAATTCGCTGTCTCCTTTTTCGGAAATTTTCAAGCAGCCCACCAGATTCTGATTGACTTTGCGGAAATCGAACTTGTCCATCACGCTGCCGGGCAACAGGCCGGTGTCGCCCACGCTTTCGATACGCACTTTGCGGAGCATTTGCGAGACGATAATTTCGATGTGCTTGTCGTCAATATCGACGCGCTGACTGCGATACACGTTTTGAATTTCGCGCGTCAAATATTGCTGCACGGCTTCCTCGCCCGAGATGCGCAAAATATCGTGTGGAACCAACGGGCCGTCCACCAAGGCTTCGCCCGCCCGCACAAAGTCGCTGGAGTGTACTCGCAAGTGCTTGCCGTGGCTGACCAAATGCTCCCGTTCGATGCCGCTTTCGCTGCGGACGATAATGGTCCGCTTGCCGCGGCGCTTTTCGCCTAAAATTTCCACCGTGCCGTCGATCTCGGCAATCACGGCCGGGTCCTTCGGCTTGCGGGCTTCGAAAATTTCGGTCACACGAGGCAAACCGCCGGTAATGTCTTGCGTGCCGGACACTTCACGCGGCGTTTTGGCCAACAGCGTGCCGGCCGAAGCAGCTTGGCCTTCGTTGACTTCGATGTAGGCCTTTTCCGGCAAATAGTAGAAATCCAAAATTTTTCCGGCTTCATCTTCCAGCACCACTTGCGGATGCAAATCGCCCTTGTGCTCCATCACCATGCGGCGGATGTGGCCGCTGGGGTCTTTTTCGATGCGCATGGTTTCGCCTTCGATGACGTCTTCGTAGCGCACTTTCCCAGTGACTTCCGCCAAAATCGGAATGCTGTGGGGATCCCATTCGCACAAGATTTGGCCAGGCTTCACCTCCGCATTTTCCTCCACTTTCAAATTGGCGCCTGCGGGAATTTCGTACTTTTCCAATTCGCGACCCTTGGGATCCAGGATGACCAACTCGCCGTTGCGGGTGAGCACCACCTGCTCCCCGGCCTCGGTCCGCACCACTTTGAGCCGCACGAATTGCACGGTGCCGGCTTTCTTAGCTTTGTAATCTTTTTCCTCGATCGCCCGTTGGCCCACGCCGCCGATGTGGAATGTCCGCATGGTAAGCTGCGTGCCAGGTTCGCCGATCGATTGCGCGGCAATGATGCCCACGGCCATGCCTTCTTCCACCATCGAGCCAGTGGATAAATCCATGCCGTAGCACAACCGGCACACGCCCAGCGAGGCATCGCAAGTGAGCGGGCTACGCACCTGAATGCGCTCCAGTCCCAACTGCTCGATCCGCCGCGCTACCGCCGGAGTGACTAACTCGTTTTCCTTCACGACCACATCGTCGGTGATCGGGTTGACAATATTCTGGCGGCTGACACGGCCGCGAATGGAGTCGGCCAGGCTCACCTCCACTTTTTCACCACGATAAATCACGCCCTTGGTAATGCCTTGCGTGGTGCCGCAATCGTGCTGGGTAATGACTACGTTTTGGGCCACGTCCGCCAGCTTACGGGTTAGGTAACCGGAGTCGGCTGTTTTCAATGCCGTATCGGCCAAACCCTTGCGGGCTCCGTGCGTGGAGCTGAAATACTCCAGCACAGTGAGACCCTCGCGGAAATTAGCTTTGATGGGCGTTTCAATGATTTTGCCCGAGGGCTTGGCCATTAAACCGCGCATGCCGGCCAATTGGCGAATTTGTTCCACGCCGCCGCGGGCACCGGAATGCGCCATTAGGAAAATCGGGTTCACGTAGCCGGGCCGACGGAAATCGCTTTCCAAGGCTTCCATCATTTCCGTAGTGATGCGTTCGCGGGCATGGGTCCAGACGTCGAGCACCTGGTTGTAGCGTTCCCCTTCGGTGATGATGCCGCGCTGATACAACTTGTTGCGCTTGACTACTTCCTTTTCGGCCTCGCCGATAATGCGCGGCTTGGCCTGGGGTGTAATCAAATCGTCAGTGCCAAACGACAAGCCGCTACGGGTACTTTCGCGGAAGCCGAGCATGTTCAGGTCGTCGAGCAAATCGATCGTGGCGCGGCGGCCCAGGATTTGGTAGCAATCGGAAATCACCTTCGCCAAATCGCTGGAACGCAGCGGATGGTTATAAAACGGCATGCCCTGCGGCAAAATGCTGTTGAAGCGCACGCGGCCAACCGTCGTGTCGATGATGGCGCCGGCTTTGGTTTGCGTATCGCCATCGGCTTTCAAACGTCGATGTGGCGCCAATTTCACTTTAATGCGGGCGTGGGTGTCGATTTTGCCCAGCGACCATGCCAGTTGCACTTCATCCAGCGAAGAGAAAATCATGCCCTGGCCTTTGCGATCCGGCAGCGACACGCTGAGGTAATAGCACCCCATCACCACATCCTGCGACGGGCTGATAATGGGGTTGCCGTTGGCGGGGCTGAAAATGTTGTGCACCGACATCATCAACGTGTGCGCTTCCACTTGGGCTTCGATGGAAAGCGGCAAGTGCACCGCCATTTGGTCGCCGTCGAAGTCGGCATTGAAGCCTTTGCACACCAGCGGGTGTAATTTAATGGCATTGCCTTCCACCAGCACCGGCTCGAACGCCTGAATGCCCATCCGGTGCAACGTGGGGGCACGATTAAGCAGCACCGGATGATTGCGAATGACCTCTTCCAAAATATCCCACACTTCGGCGTCTTTGCGCTCCAGCATTTTCTTGGCTGACTTGATCGTGTCGGCGTGGCCCAATTCCTTCAGCCGTCGAATGATGAACGGTTGAAACAACTCGAGCGCAATCTTCTTGGGCAGGCCGCATTGGTGCAGGCGCAAGTTGGGGCCCACCACAATGACGCTGCGAGCGGAATAATCGACGCGCTTGCCCAATAGGTTTTCGCGGAAGCGGCCTTGCTTGCCTTTGATCATGTCGGTCAGCGATTTCAGCGGCCGATTGCTCGAGCCCAACACAGGACGCTTGCAGCGGTTGTTGTCGAACAGCGCATCGACCGATTGCTGCAGCATGCGTTTTTCGTTGCGAATGATGACTTCCGGCGCATTCAAATCGACCAACTTTTTCAGCCGGTTATTGCGGTTGATGATGCGGCGATACAAATCGTTCAAGTCGCTCGTGGCGAAATTGCCGCTATCCAAAAGCACTAGCGGCCGCAAGTCGGGCGGAATGACGGGAATGACATCCAGCACCATCCACTCCGGCTTGTTGTCGGAATCGCGGATTGCTTCGACAATTTTCAGTCGGTTGATCAGGTCTTTTTTCTTCTGCTTGGAATTCGTGGTGTTCAAGTCTTCGCGCAGTTGCTTGGAGAGCGTGACCAGATCCATGTTCAAGAGCAGCTTGCGAACCGCTTCAGCTCCCATTTCCGCGTCGAACGCCCCCTCGCCGTATTGCTCGCGGGCCTGGCGATATTCTTCTTCCGTGAGCAGTTGTTGTTTCTTGAGCGGCGTGGCTTTGGGATCGGTAACCACGTAATCTTGGAAGTAAATTACTTTTTCCAGGCTCGTAGTTTTCATGTCGAGCAAATTGCCCAAGCGGCTGGGCATGGCTTTGAAGAACCAAATGTGCACCGTGGGCGCGGCCAGCTCGATGTGCCCCATGCGCTTGCGGCGCACCCGGCTGTGAGTGACTTTGACGCCGCAGCGATCGCAGATCATGCCTTTGTATTTCATACCGCGGTATTTTCCGCAGGCGCATTCCCAGTCTTTTTCCGGTCCAAAAATGCGCTCGCAAAACAAGCCATCGCGCTCCGGACGGTAGGTGCGATAGTTGATTGTTTCCGGCTTTTTCACTTCGCCAAACGACCAGCTGCGAATGTCATGCGGCCGGGCCAAGCTGATTTTTACCGCGGAATAATCGTTGATGCGATCGTAAGAGGTTTCGCCAATGCTCACAGAAATCCTCCTTATGAAAAATCTAAACGCTGTTTTGCGTCGCCGAAATTATGTATGGTTTGCCAATTTCTTATTGCTTTACTTGGTCAGCCGGTTGCCCGTTGGCTGGCTGCCCGTTAGCTGGTTGTCTGCCGGCCGGCTGTTCGCCGCCCGGTTGCTGTCCGCCGGTGGGTTGCCCGGCCGCTTGTTCGGCGCCTCCGGTTGCAGGCGCGCCAGCGGGAGGCTCCGGAGTGCGTGATAATGGAAGGCCTGTCTTCTGCAAGTGCTCCATGCTGGCTTGGAATTGCTTTTCATATTCATCACCACCGCAACCCACGGTGAAAACCACCAACCCAACCGCCATTGCTAATGCGAATCGTTTCATAATTCCAGGAAATTAAATCCTGCGTTTTTCCAACTGCATGTTCAGGGCCAGGCCGCGGATTTCATTAGTGAGCACATCGAAGCTGGCCGGAGTGCCGGCTTCCAACGTGTTTTCGCCTTTGACCATGGCTTCGTAAATTTTCGTGCGGCCCTCTACATCGTCGCTCTTCACAGTGAGCAATTCCTGCAAAATGTAAGCCGCGCCGTACGCTTCCAGAGCCCATACTTCCATTTCGCCGAAGCGCTGACCGCCGAACCGCGCCTTCCCACCCAAGGGCTGCTGCGTAATGAGCGAGTAGGGGCCGGTGCTGCGGGCGTGAACTTTGTCGTCAACCAGGTGATGCAGCTTGAGCATGTAGATGTAGCCGACGGTGGTTTCCTGCTCCATCGCCTCGCCGGTGCGACCATCGTACAATTGCGCCTTGCCGTGCTTGGGCAGCCCGGCATCATCCAGGCACTCATTGATTTCTTCCTCGCTGGCTCCGTCGAACACCGGCGTGACCGCGCGGAAGCCCAGCGTCGCCGCCGCCCAACCCAAGTGCGTTTCCAAAATTTGGCCCACGTTCATACGACTGGGCACGCCCAACGGATTGAGCAGAATTTGCACCGGCGTGCCGTCGGCCAAAAAGGGCATGTCTTCTTTCGGCAAAATCTTCGCGACCACGCCCTTATTGCCATGGCGGCCGGCCATTTTATCGCCGACGGAAATCACCCGCTTGGCGGCAATGTACACTTTGACCATTTGCAGCACGCCGCTGCGCAGCTCATCGCCGCGCTTCATGCTGTTGAGCTTGCGATCACGGTCGTCAATGGCGGCTTCCACGGCCGGCCATAGCGTTTTGTAAGCTTTTTCCACTTCCGCCCGGCGTTCCGGGCTGCGAATATCGATCGACTCCAATTTGAAGTTTGCCGCCTGCTCGGCCACGAACTTGTGTTCCTGATCGCGCACCAAGGCACTGCCTTCGGCGTCGGTCAGCGTTTTCTTCAAAATCGTCTCAATTTCTGTAATCATCGCGCCGAACGCTTCGGCAATTTTGGCGTTGCCTTCCGTCTCAGCGGTTTTCAGATCTTTCTCGAATTTCTTGCGATCGTCTTCGGAAAGGCTCATGCGGCGCGAAAATTTTTCGGTATGAATGACAATGCCTTCCACGCCGGAAGGCACTTCCAGCGAATCGTTTTTCACATCTTCGCCCGCCCGCCCGAAAATTGCATGAAGTAGCTTTTCTTCCGGCGTCAGCTCGGTTTTGCTTTTCGGTGAGACCTTGCCTACTAAAATGTCGCCGGATTGCACGTAGGTGCCCACCTGCACGATGCCGGTTTCGTCCAAATTGCGCAGCGCTTTTTCGCTGACATTGGGAATATCGCGAGTGAATTCCTCGCGGCCCAGCTTGGTTTCGCGGATTTCGATGTCGAATTCTTCAATGTGGATCGACGTGTAGACGTCGTTTTGCACCAGCTCTTCGCTGATGATGATGGCATCCTCAAAGTTGAACCCGTCCCAGGCCATGAAGCCGACTAATACATTGCGGCCCAGCGACAGCTCGCCGTGATACGTGGCAGCTCCGTCGGCAATGACGGTGCCTTTTTCCACTTTGTCCCCCACGCTGACGACCGGCCGCTGGTTTTGGCAGGTCCGCTCGTTCAGGCCTTTGAATTTGGTCAGCGGAATCTCTTCGTTATTGATGACAATTTTGTTGGCATCGACATACGTCACCGTTCCCTTTTTTGGCGACCGCACCAGCATGCTGGAGTTGACGGCCACGTCCACTTCCATGCCCGTGCCCACCAACGGCGGCTCGGAGATCAACAGCGGCACCGCTTGCCGCTGCATGTTGGAACCCATCAGGGCACGGTTCGCGTCGTCGTGTTCCAAAAATGGAATCAGGCCCGCCGAAACGCCGACCATTTGACTGGGCGCCACGTCAATGTAATCGACCTTGTCGACCGGCACTAATTCGAAATCGGATCGATAGCGGGCGATGATGGTTTCGCCCGACAAGTGGCCATTCACCACCGGCGCATCGGCCGGGGCCAAAAAGGCATCCATTTCTTGATCGGCCCGCAGCCATTCCACTTGCTCGGTCAATTTTCCTTTATTGATTTTGCGATAAGGAGTGACGAGAAAGCCGTATTCATCGACGGCGGCATAAATGCCCAAGCTGGAAATCAAGCCAATGTTGGTGCCTTCCGGAGTTTCGATGGGACAAATGCGGCCATAGTGGGAAATGTGCACGTCGCGGACTTCAAAGCCAGCCCGTTTGCGGTTTAAGCCGCCGGGGCCCAGCGCCGAGAGTCGCCGCTCATGCGTGAGCATGGAAAGCGGATTGGTTTGGTCGACCACTTGCGAGAGCTCGCCCCGGCCAAAAAAGTACTCAATGGCCGCCGAGATGCTTTTGGGATTGATGAGCGTGCGGGGCGTCATGTCTTCCACTTCTTTCAAGCTCATTCGCTCCTGCACTGTGCGACGCAACTTGAGGAAGCCTTTGCGCAATTCATCCGAAGCCAACTCGTCGATGGTTCGCAGGCGGCGATTGCCCAGGTGGTCGATGTCGTCGACTTCGTAGCCTACCTCGCCCCCTTCGTTCAGCTTGATGACATACTTAATGGCGCTGATTAAATCTTCCGGTCGCAGCGTCATTTCGCTTTCGGGCACATCCAAGCGCAATTTGCGGTTAATGCGGAATCGCCCCACGCGGCCCAGGCGATAACGATTGGTGTCGTAAAACTTTTCGTGGAACAGCGCCTTGGCTTTTTCCAGTTGCGGCGGATTGCCCGGCCGCAACCGCTGATAAATTCGCAATAGCGCCTCTTCGTGGCTGCCGGTGGTGTCTTCTTCCAAGCTGTTGAGGATCAGCGGAATTTTTACGTCCGACATCACTTCCACGCTCGACAAGCCCGAGGTGCAAATGATTTCGGCGAGGTTCTTCGTGATTTTGTGCCCAGCCTCGCAAATAATTTCTCCCGCCCGGGGACTGTTGTGCGGATAGACGATGTCGGTGACGGCAATTTTGCCTTCAATTTTCCCGACGCTGCGGCCATCGACGACTTTTTCCGATGTGGTTTCGTAAAACGTGCGGAGCAGATCGGAATCCTGGCCGTATTTGGCGTCCATCGCGCGCAATAGCATCATGGCGGAAAACTTGCCGCTTTGATCGATGCGCACTTGCAGCGTGTCTTTTTTCGACACGTTCAACTCAATCCAGCTGCCGCGCTCGGGAATAATGCGGGCGCTAAAAATTTTCCGCTCGCCGGTATCGGTGTCGGTGACAAAGTCGACGCCCGGGCTGCGGTGCAGCTGGCTGACGACAACGCGCTCCGCCCCGTTGATGATGAACTCGCCGCCGCCCAGCATGATGGGAATATCGCCCAAATACACTTCTTCTTCGATCGGCTGGGCCTTCGTCAGCCGCAGCCATACGCGGAATGGGCGGCCATAGGTGAGCCGCAACTGCCGGCATTCGTGCGGTTCATAGCGTGGCTTGCCCAATTCGTAACGAATGTATTCCAGCTTCAGAGTTTTGTCGTAGCTTTCGATCGGGAAAATTTCCCGCAGCACCGATTCAATGCCCTGGTCCTTGCGCTTGCCGGCGGGCACATCGTACTGCAAGAAGTTCTCGTAGCTGCGCGTTTGGATTTGGGTCAAGTCGGGAATGGAAAAGAGATCACGCCCGCTGCCGAACCGGCGGATTTCGTTGGGAGTAATTCGTTTTTGAGCCGAAGTTGCCATAAGACAAGTTGCTCCTGAGTAAATCTTTGCGGCAGCGCTCGCGTTAGTCGCTGCAGCTGAATAAGGCAAAAATCACCAAGCGCGCGTCTGAACTACGCCGCAGCACGGTGTGCATGCAATGGAGTGCCAATGCAATTGCCTGTCATAAACAATTGAAAGAGATGGCCCGCCAACTCGACCGCCTATCGCGTGTCATGCCAGCTACAGACCAACTGAACCAGTGTCAAAGTTACCGTCCTCGTTTGCCGAGGATGCCGAATGCTGGCGCTTGGCCGCATCTGCTACGCAGGTGCCCAGCGGCGCATCCGGTTCTGTACGTCGTCCGTTACTTGACCGACACTTTCGCGCCGGCTTCCTCCAATTCCTTCTTGGCCTTGTCTGCATCTTCTTTGGAAACGCCTTCCTTAACCTTGCTGGGGGCGCCTTCCACCAAATCTTTGGCTTCCTTCAAGCCCAGGTTCGTGAGTGCGCGGATGACTTTAATGACGCCGATTTTCTTGGCGGCATCGTAGCCTTCCAGCACCACGTCGAATTCGGTCTTGGCCTCGGCAACCGGAGCGGCAGCGCCAGCGCCGGGAGCGACCATCATCACGCCTCCGCCGGCAGCCGCCTTGATGCCGTGCACGTCTTCCAAGTAATCGCTCAATTCCTTGGCTTCTTTGAGCGTATAAGAAACAATTTCATCCCCGGTCTTCTTGATTTTTGGGGAAAACTCGCGCGTCGCTTCAGCAGTGGCCATGGCTATCAAACTTCCTTTCTGGATCGTGAAAAAAACTGTTTATTGATTTATGGCTCACTGTGAGCCAACTGATTTAAATTCCGAAACTCAAAAATCACGCTGTCGGAGCCGGCTCACCGGAAGGTGTTGGGCTTCCGCCGCCAGCTTTTTCCAAATTCTCCGCATGCACTTTGAGCTGACTGGCAATCTCGCCGCCAACACTGGTCAATTGGCTAGCCAAGCGCGCTCCTGGTCCGAGAATCTGGCTCACCAATATTGACAATTGCTCCTGTCGACTCGGCCATTTGCTTACGTCTTTAATTTCGGCCGGCGTCAACTTGGCGCCATCCATCGTGCCGCTACGTGTGGCAAAGCCTTCAAATTCCTTGGCCTCGGAAAACTTGACAATTTCCTTGGTCAGCGACACGAAATCGTCCGCGCCCCAAACAATGGCCAGCGTGCCTTCCACGCCCTCAAACGCAGGCGCCAGCGGAGTGCCCTCGGTGGCCCGCTTGGCCATGCTATTTTTGATGACTTCCAATTTGATGTTCTTCTTGCGCAGTTCGCCGCGAAGCTTGGTCGTGCGAATCGCATCCAGCCCGATGACGTTGACCAATAGCGCATCGCTCACGCCGGAAAGTTGATTGCGCAAATCGCGCGTCAGCAGGTCTTTGACAAATTTACTCATGTTAACCGTAGGCAGTATGCGGTATGCGGTAGACAATAATTTTAGGCGGCGATTTTCAACCCCGGCGTCATGGCGCCACTAATGGTAATGCTCTTCACGTACACACCTTTTACGCCGTGCGGCTTCATGTGCAAAATTTGGTCGAGGAAGGCGCGGATGTTTTCGGCCAGCTTCTTTTCATCGAAGCTCAGCTTGCCGACCACGGCGTGAACAATGCCGGTCGGATCGTTGCGGAATTCCACTTTGCCCGCCTTGTATTCCTTGACAGTTTTTGCGATATCGGGCGTAACGGTGCCGGCCCGAGGCGAAGGCATCAAGCCTTTCGGCCCCAGCGCTTTGCCCAATGGCCCGACCAGACCCATCATGTCGGGCGCGGCAATGCAGGCCTCGAAGTCGGTCCAGCCTCCCTTGATTTTGGCGGCCAAATCTTCCGCGCCCACTTCATCCGCGCCGGCGGCTTTGGCTTCTTCGGCTTTATCGCCTTTGGCGAACACCACAACTTTTTTCGATTTGCCGATGCCGTGGGGCAGCACGATCGAGCCGCGCACCAACTGATCGGCCTGCTTCGGATCGATTCCCAGGCGGATCGAAAGCTCGACGGTTTGATCGAACTTCCGCGGCGGAAATTGCTTGAGGATTTTTATCGCCTCGTCCACCGATATGGGCGCCTCCGTTTTCGGAAGTTTTTCCGCCATCGTTTTCATGCGTTTTGCAACTTTGACCATCGTGTCACCAAATGAATCCGGCCTGGCGGCCGGTGCTAAACGGTTTTTTGTTTCCCTTACCCTTCAATCTCAATTCCCATGCTCCGCGCCGTGCCCTCAATCATGCGCCGGGCATGGTCCGGATCGGTGGCATTCAAGTCGGCGGCTTTGGTTTTCACAATTTTATCCAACTGCTCTTTTTTCACTTTGCCGACTTTTTCCTTGTTCGGCACGCCCGAGCCTTTCGCAATGCCGGCCGCTTGTTTGAGCAGGGCGGCTGCCGGCGGGCTCTTGCAAACGAAGTCGAAGCTACGGTCGCTGTACACATTCACGACCACCGGAATGGCCATGCCGCCGGCATCGCGAGTCCGTTCGTTGAATTGCTGCACGAACTGCCCCAGGTTGATGCCGAACTTACCCAGCGAAGTGCCCACCGGCGGCGCGGGCGTAGCCTGCCCGCCGGGCACTTGAAATTTTGTCGTTCCTACGAGTTGCTTGGCCATGTTTTTATTTGGTTACGCCGCCTGGCGGCGACGGCTAAACGTGCGCCGCCTAGCGGCGACGGCTAAACGGATGAATGCAAACGATGTTTCAATTTATAGCGGTTCGATTTGCCAGTGCTCCAGCTCCACCGGCGTGGGCCGGCCGAAAATGTTGATGATTACACTCACGCGGCCGCTGGCCTCGTTGATGGTGTCCACTTCGCCTTCGAAATTTTCGAAGGTGCCTTCGTTGATTTTGACGCGGTCTCCCTTTTTCACGCGGATGTTCAATCGTGGAGCCTCGTCGGCCTTTTCCTCCGCTTTGGAAATGATCTTCGCAATATCTTGCGGAGCCATCGGGGTGGGCCGGCCAATGGAGCCGGTGAAATCGCCAATGCCCGCCGTATCGCGCACCAGGTACCAGGTGTCGTCGTTGATTTCCATTTGCACGACGAGGTAGCCCGGGTACAGCTTTCGCTTGACGACTTTCTTTTTTCCGCCTTTGAATTCAGTGACGGTTTCGATCGGCACAATAATTTCGCCAAAATACTTATTCAGGCCGGCTCGCTCCACGTTGCGCTTCAAGCTTTCGCGAATGGAATCTTCCCGGTTGCTTTGTACCTTGAGGATGTACCAATCCATTTTGACGGGGCGGTCGTCATCCTCCAGAGCAACGGCAATGCCTTTCGGCTCGTGTTCCGGATCGAGTTCTTCCTCGGGCTCAGGCGCGGGGTGTGCTGATTCGGCGGCGGCGATATCTTCTCCGCTGGTGGCATCCGGCATGTGGCTGCCCGGCCCGGTGGGCTCGCTGGCGGCGACAACGTTGGGCGGAGCGGCATCGTCCGGCGGAAGGGACGAAGGCGCATGCGCAGCTTCGCCGGCTCCGCTGGCCGCGGGATCATGAGCCGCGCCCGTATTTTCCCATTCAGTGCTCACGCTGATCGCTCCACGCTTGGATTAAAGGCTATACGTGCAACAGGTCTAACAAAAACTTCCAAAACGTATCGTAAAACCACAACAAAACGGCGAAACCGATAATCGTGAGGATGACCACGATCGAACTGCGAATCAATTGATGCCGTGTGGGCCAGGAAACTTTGGTCATTTCCGCTTCCACGGCGATCAAAAAGTCGGCAAATTTTGGCAAATTTACCAGTCGATAAACCACCCATCCGCCGACAATTAGTAACGCAAAGGGTACGGCGTACTTCATGGCGGACGTATGCGCCATGTTGTTCAATCGCCAGACGGCCAGCACCAGCGCCAAGAGCACTGCGGCAAAAGTCAATTGCCGGATGACGCGTCCCTGGTTGCGCTTGTACAAACCAACCTGAAACAGCCAATGTGCGCCCGCGGTCATGCTACGATCTTTCTTCTTTGGCTTTGGACTTGGACTGCGACTACTGATGGCCGGAGCCGAATCTTCGCTTTCGTTTTGTTCGTCTACTTCGTGGTCTGCCGTGACATGTTGCTGCTTAGCCATAATGGTTACCTCGTGCATCCTGCACTGCGGCAATAAGTAAGTTGCGAAGGAAAAAGTATGGGCCACCGATTTCCATATGCTGCATCCAACGCCTGCTCACTCTTGTACTCACCCTTCAACTACGCACCGACCGGCAGGGGCGAAGGGACTTGAACCCCCAACCGCTGGTTTTGGAGACCAGTGCTCTGCCAATTGAGCTACACCCCTGGGTTAAAAAATTCAAAGTTCAAATTTCGAACCTCGCTTCAACTTCTAATTTCCAACCCAGCGGATCGACCGCCGGCTCGCTGACGAGGGCCGAATTGAGGAACGGCAATTCCGGCCGAGCCGGAGCTTGCAATTCGTCATCTGAGCTTCGCCATTCGACATTGTTCCTACGTCAGAATTTTTGTCACCACGCCGGAACCAACGGTGCGACCACCCTCGCGGATGGCAAACCGCACGCCGTCGTCCATGGCAATGGGGTAACCCAACTCGACGCTTAGCCGGGCGTTGTCGCCAGGCATGCACATTTCGGCTCCGCCCAGCAATTGGGCGCTGCCGGTGACATCCGTCGTGCGGAAATAAAACTGCGGCTTGTACCCGGAGAAGAACGGCGTGTGACGGCCGCCTTCCTCCTTGCTGAGCACGTAGACTTCGCACTCGAACTTGGTGTGCGGCGTGATGGAGCCCACCTTGGCCAATACCTGGCCGCGCTCGATTTCCTCGCGCTTAATGCCGCGGAGCAAGCAGCCGACGTTGTCGCCCGCCTGTCCGGTATCTAGCGTTTTGTTGAACATTTCCACGCCGGTGACCACTACCTTGCGCTTGTCGGGGCTGAGGCCGACAATTTCCACTTCCTCGCCCACCTTCACAATGCCGCGCTCCACACGACCGGTGGCCACGGTGCCGCGGCCTTCGATCGAGAACACATCTTCAATGGCCATCAGGAACGGCTTGTCAATTTCGCGCACCGGCTCGGGAATGTACTTGTCGATGGCATCCATCAGTTCGCCAATGCACTTATTGGCGGCGGGATCTTTGGGATTATCCAGCGCCGGCTTGCTGGCGCCGCGGATAATGGGAATTTCGTCGCCGGGGAAACCGTACTTCGTCAGTAGCTCGCGAATTTCCAACTCCACCAATTCCAGCAATTCCGGATCGTCCACCAGGTCGATTTTGTTCAGAAACACCACCAATGCCGGCACGCCGACTTGCCGCGCCAACAAAATGTGTTCTCGAGTTTGCGGCATGGGGCCGTCGGCCGCCGAAACGACCAAAATCGCTCCGTCCATTTGGGCGGCGCCGGTGATCATGTTTTTGATGAAGTCGGCGTGCCCGGGGCAATCGATGTGGGCATAATGGCGTTTGTCGGTTTGGTACTCGACGTGGCTGACGGAAATGGTCACGGTTTTGGTTTCGTCGCGCACCGTGCCTCCTTTGGCAATATCAGCATACGACTTGGTGTGCGCCAGGCCTTTGGTTGCCTGCACCGCCAAAATGGAGGCGGTTAATGTTGTTTTGCCATGGTCGATGTGGCCAATGGTGCCAACATTGACGTGTGGCTTGGTGCGTTGAAAAGTGTCCTTGGCCATTATTTCTCCCTACGATGAAAAACCAGCGTTCTATAAATGGTTAAAACAATCTTGCAAACGTCTGGCCCCTGGCGGGCCGCAATGAACGGTGAATCTGTTCGGTTGTGAATCGTTGGATGTGTTCCGTGGTGAATTCGATTCCAGCGATTCGGCATCAGAGCTGCTGAAGGGACTTGAACCCTTGACCTCGTCCTTACCAAGGACGCGCTCTACCAGCTGAGCTACAGCAGCGGGCGACACCCTTGCGGCATTTCTATGGCAACACCGTGTGTTGGCAATCAACACAGGTGCGGCTCAATTCCCGATTTGTCACTAACTGCTGTAGTTAGGTATTGGTTTCGGCGATTGTGGTTGGCGATGAAATTTGCACCCCGTTCGTATTCAATTACTGCTGTTCACCCCACTGTTCTTTTTTCACAAGCGGGTGATGGGAATCGAACCCACGTGGCCAGCTTGGAAGGCTGGGGCTTTACCATTAAGCTACACCCGCGTGGTTACTGACAAATGACGAAATCTGAATGACGAATGAAACGCAAATAATCCAGCACCAAAACAAATTCTATGATGCCTGGCAAGGCTTCCGGTTCGTCAGTGAGATTTAGTCGCTCATCACTCCTTCATCAGTTGAATTTCGTCATTCGTTATTGCAAGCAATGGGGGGTAAAGGATTCGAACCTTTGAAGGCTGTGCCACCAGATTTACAGTCTGGCCCCTTTGACCGCTCGGGAAACCCCCCTCGATTTTGTCAACGATTTCCGTCTTGCTGGCCAGCCGCCAACTGTCGACGAGCTAGCGGAGGGACTTGAACCCACAACCTGCGGTTTACAAAACCGCTGCTCTGCCGATTGAGCTACGCTAGCCTGCGAGGAGGGCCACGAAAACCACTAAATATAACAGTCTTGCCACTGGTTGCAATCCCGCTAGGCGCGATTTTTGCACGCCGACAAATGCCAGCATTTTCAAGCAGGGCTAAACTCCCCCGCTTTTCGGGTTCCCGCGGAGAATGCTTCCAGCCGCCGGATTTGCCAAGCCGCAGGAAAAACGCCGCCGTTTTCTCAGATGAGAATTTAGCGAATTTAGGGGTTTCGCAGACACCACTTATTCGCCCGGAACTTCGATTTTTTCCTCGCTGGCGGCTTGGCGCAGTTTTGCCAGCGCTCGAGCTTCTATTTGCCGCACGCGCTCTTTGGTCACGCCCATTTCCTGTCCGACTTCTTTCAAAGTCAGCGGTTCCAGGCTGTGATCCAACCCAAACCGGCTGATGATGATCTTCTGTTCCCTGTCATCCAGCTTTTCCAAAATGCGGCCAATCTGGTATTCCCGTGTCGATTGCGCCGATTCTTGTCCGTACTGATCGGTGCGGGCGTCCGGCGTAGCGCCGAACATTTCTCCCTGACTGGTACGGAACCGGTCACGGCGTCGGTGGTCGTCGGGAATGGTGCGGGCAAAATTCTTCATGATGGCCCAACTGGCGTACGTGCTGAATTTGTTGCCCCGGGCGTAATCGAACTTCTCCGCCGCGCGAATCAACGACATATTTCCGTCGCTGACGAGCTCGAAGAAATTATCGGTCGGGCCAACGTGGCGCTTGGCAATCGAAACCACCAATCGCAGGTTTGCTCGCACAATTTGATTTTTCACCGTCACCGCTTGATCATACAACCGTTCGATTTCGTCCATCTCGCTGCTGCGGGCATGGGCGGGATCGAGTTTTTGGCGCAGCCTGGTGGCTTTGAACTTCAAGTAATTAAACTTGCGGAACAAATGGCCTTCCTGCTCGCGATTCAATAGCGGCACTTCGTACAAGCTGGCCAAATACGGAGGCAAGCCCGAAGGAAGCCGCATTTTCTTCGGCGCCGGCTGATCGAGCTGCGGCATGGGGCCGAGGATGGTCTTCTCAGCGCCTTCCCGCCCGAAATACGGATTCGACATGTAATCCAGCGGTAATTCCAAAATTCGCTGAGCCCGCATTTCGTTGACAATGCGGTAAATGCTGGTTTTCGTGCGGCAATAGCGCTTAGCCAGCTCGTCGACGGGCACATCGCGGCGATAGTGCTCGTAAATTTTCTGCTTGGTTTCGTCCGTCAGCGGTCCGATGCTGGATGGGAAAATCGCCAAGTCCGGATGTTCCTGATCGAACTGCTTCAGCGTGTAGCGAATGGTTTCGGCGCTGCGGTTCAACTTGAGGGCAATCCTGCGGGCAATATCCGAAGGGCATCCGCCAGCGGCGGCCAAGCGCCGAGCACGGCTAATGATTTCATCGCGCTCCGTTTCCGACATCTGGCTGAAGTTGGAACCTCGGCGCACTTTGTCCGTGTTATCGCCCACGAAGCGCTCGACGCTGCTGCGCAGGAAGCCGACACGCTTCCGGCCGTCGAACACAAACCGCCGGCTCACCAAGCCCTGTTGTCGCCAGCGCGAAATCGTTTTGGTCGACACGTTGAACTTGCGCGCCAATTCCTCCACGGTAAGCACTTCCTCGCCGGCGGAATCGGCCTTCACGGAAGCCGCCTCGGTCAGGTCTTCCACCAACAGCCGCAAATCGTGGCCGGCTTGCTCGCCGGTCAGTTTGGAATTGGCAAACGAAGTTGGTCGGTAATCGGTGATCCGGTAGCACAAATAGTCGTATGGATAAACGCGCGCAGGATCGATCTCGGCCAGCAACCGCTCGGCGCGATTCGCTTGTTCCATTTGCTGATCGCGCGGTGCAAAGCGCACTTGCTGGTCACGCAGTTGTCGAAGAATTGGATTGATGTAATTTGCGTTCATGGCTGGGCCCCTTTCATTTTGACCCTGCCGGAATTCCCTGCTTGCTAGCCCGGCTGTTTGATTTTCCGTAAAGCTTTATTTGCAGCCGCATTTCGGAAGACGGTCTTGGCCGTTTACAGGTCGCTCCAAAGAAAAAAAATAAACACTGTAAAAATGCGTTAAATGGCTTAGTTCACGCTGGCTGTCGCATTTTGCGACAGAAATCTCCCTAGATTTGTCGCAATTTGAGGCAGGCCGCGCTTCCTTCCGAATGTAAAATTTGTCGAAAAGTGAGTTTTGAGCTGTCGTTTGTTACAAAATTCGCTGGTTCATCCAGCACTTACCCTCGCACCGCTTCTCTTGTTTTACGAAACCAACTGTCCGATGGTCTATCCGAACTTCGCTTCGCCCGCTGCGATATAGGACACCGGGCGTCAAAAACGGTTCATTTTTTAACGATTCTATCACGGATCCTCTAGGTAATTAAAAGTTTACGTCGTTTTCGATCTTCCGAGTGAAAAGCCGTAAGTCCTAGTTCTTTGGTACCCGTTTTCGGGTTCAGATCGCTGTTTCTCCGGTGCGAATGCACTTATCCACGCCACCCGAGCTGGCCGATTAACCGAATACGGCATCTCGTTTGGCAGACCGTAATGGCCAGGTCGAACCTGCCAGCCCTGCGCATCGTGGCAGGTCCTGAAAGGGAGCAAACGCCATGCCCGCAGCTCCTTTTTGACGAGCGATGTCCCCCGTCAAGGGGTTCCATTTCCACCGATTGCTTCTATGTACTTAGATGCCGCCAGCGACCAGGAGGGTTCCCGTGAAAATGAATTTTTGCCGTAATTTTGTCGATTCCGGTCGCCACTTTGGCATGGTCATTTGCTGCGCATGGGGAATTCTTTCCGCTCAGGCGAGCGGCGCCGACCAACTGCAATCGCTCCGCTCGCCCAAGCCCGACGGCATTCCCGTTCAAATAACGGCCAACCTAGAAGTGGGGGGGCAACTCATTTTGGCCGCCGGCGCGGCTTCCAGCGATGCGGCCGCTAATCTTGCCACCGATAAGAAAACCGATTCCGTCCCGATGAGTGTCGTTGCGAAATTCGCATACGACGAACAGCGGCTGGATGATGGCAGCAATCTCGCACACCGCCTGGCTATTCGCCATTATGACGATGCCGAAGCCGTGATCAAAATTGCCAGTAAAGTTACCCGGCCGCAATTGCGCGACAGCCGCCAAACCATTGCCGCGGTTGCCAATCAGCAGTCGGCATTTTTGTCCTCGCCCAACGGTCCTTTGACGCGCGATGAATTGGAATTGATCGATGTTCCCGCCAACACGTTGGTCTTGGACGAGCTGTTGCCGCAGGCCGACGTGGAAATTGGCCATCGCTGGAAGCCCACGGACGATGTGCTGGCGAGATTCCTGTGTCTCGATGTCGTCGGTCATACGGAAGTGGAATGCACACTGGCCAGCGTGAAAGACGGCGTGGCCGAAATCATGATGGCAGGCACACTGGGAGGGGCCATCGACGGCGTGGCGACCGACATCGAATTGAAAGCCAAGCTGCTGTACGACCTGGAGCGTCAACTTCCCAAAGTGCTGCTCTTGGCCATCAAAGAACAGCGCGGCATCGGGCACGTGGGGGCCGGCCTAGATGTCGTGGCGAAAATGCGATTGAACATTACTCCCCAGCCCGATTCCAAATTGTTAACCGGCGACGTGGTGCAGGCGGCCAAGCTTCCCGATTCCGACGTGCCGCCGCCGCTGGAATACATTTCTGACAGCAAAAACTTCCGCTTTCTGTACGATCGCCGCTGGCATATCACGCGCGATGACCCCGATTTAGTTGTTCTGCGGCTAATCGATCGGGGGGATTTGGTTGCCCAGTGCAATGTCGCCGCCGCCAGTATCGATGCGCAAAAGCCGCTGGAGTTAACCGACTTTCAAACCGACGTCCAGCAGGCTCTGGGGAATTTATTCGCCAAATTTTTGCGGGCCAAAGAGAGCAGCAGCCCCGCCGGCTTGCACATTTTGCAATCGGTCGCCGAGGGAACCGCCCAGGATCTGCCCATTCAGTGGCGCTATTACCTGTTGAACAATCAACACGGCCAGGCGCTGAACCTCATTTTCACTATGGAAACCCCGCTGGTCGATCAATTTCATGACCAGGATGCCGCGATGATCGACAGCGTGGAGTTTCTCGATTCCAAGCCCGCCGCCAGTCAGGCGGAACGAGCCGAGGAAAATGCAGCTCAGCGATAGGTTCCTTCGCAGGTTCACTTGTTGGGGCTTTGATTTTTTGTCGCTCCTGCGCCGGATACCAAGCGTGACTTCCGCGAGGTACAGTTATGTGTTGAGCGCGGCTTTCTTAGGCTTAGGCAACCGGCGATTCAACTTTCGGCGGCCCGCATGCAAATTGTTTTGTTCGAAGACGAACTGACCACACGCCTGGCTCCCTTGGCCTGCGCCGAGCCGGCATTCGCCATCACTTGCGGCGGATACAAGCTGGTGCAATTGGTTAGCACGCTGGGGCCGGAGCTAACCGTCGTGCGAAAGCACTTGGCGGCCGTCGAAGCCGAAACCTTTCCGCAGCGCGTGCCTTCCCAGCCGCTAGCCGGACCCGTGCTGTTTGTAAACGCCCGAATGGCGCCGTCGATTGCTGTTTTTCAGCGGCTAAAAGCCCTGGCCGATGCCCGGCGCGAAGGCATTGTCATGGCGGGCGAGCAAAAAAATCAAATCGCCGCGGCCTTGATTGCCAAACCATCCAGGCCGATCGAGTTGCCCACCGGCGATGCTGCCGCTGCCGCAATCGTTTCGCTGATCGAATCGTTCAAGCTTCCACAACTGACGGTCGATTTGCCGCTGTTGGAATATCCGCACGACGTGCTGCGCCACCATCTGGCATGCTGTCGCGAAGATTTGGAATACCGCATCCGCACAGGGCCGCCGCAAAGTTATCCCGCAGCCAGCGGTCCGGCGGGTAGCCATCCGGTGGTGCCGCATCCCGGTTACAGGGAAGTGCGCGACGGGGTGTTCGTGGCCGAAAAAGCTTCGCTGGGTGAGCATGTGGTCACCGATACCAAAAATGGACCCATCATCATCGATCACGAAGCCACGATCGGCCCGTTCTGTTTTCTCCGCGGGCCGGTTTACATTGGACCGTGCGCCAAGGTGAACGAGCATGCCGCCCTGAAAGATTGCGTTTCGCTGGGGCACCACACCAAGGTCGGCGGCGAGGTGGAAGGGAGCATTATCGAACCCTTTAGCAACAAACAACATCATGGATTCTTGGGCCACAGCTACGTCGGTAGTTGGGTGAACATCGGCGCTGGAACCTGCAACAGCGATTTGAAAAACACTTACGGAATTGTCCACGCGGAATATGCGGGAGAAAAAACCTCCACGGGCTTGCAGTTTGTCGGCAGCTTCATTGGCGATTACGCTAAAACGGCCATCAACACCAGCATTTTCACGGGAAAAATCATCGGCGTGTGCAGCCTGGTGTATGGCTTCGTGACGACCAACGTACCCAGCTTTTGCAATTACGCCCGGTCCTTAGTTCCACCTGGCGCCGCAGAGGCAACAGGCATGACCGATTTGCCGGCCGACGTGATGATTTCGATCCAGCGGCGAATGTTTTCGCGTCGCCAAATTCCGCAGCGCCAGTGCGACATTCAATTAATTCGTGACTTGTACGCCCAAGCCCAACGCGAACGGCAACTGCCCCACGAACCGCTGGCGCTGTGAGCTACCCACGGAGCAATTTTTTAACCACGGAGACACAGAGGCACGGAGCGGCGCCAAAGACAGTTTTATAAGGAAGCCAGGAAACCAGGAATGATGAGTTGGAACGCCGTCGGGGGGCTGGGGTCGACCGAAGGGAGCCCCCAGCAGCCCATTTACTGGGGGCTCGGCGGCACTCGACCCCAGCCACCCTTTATGGAAG